>NZ_JBHTZA010000009.1:0-208908 GCF_042790555.1 Arthrobacter sp. NPDC056727
ACGGTGTTCCGGGCAGCGCCGGCGGACGGGTCCGCGTCCGCATCCTCGCCCGAAGCAGCGGCGGTGGGGACGAGGGGTGAGGCTGCTGCGGTGAGGGCGGCGGTGCGGGAGCGGTCCACGGCGCCGGCGGCGACCACCTGCAGGTGCTCGACCCGTCGGGAAAGCCGTTCGACCCGGTCGGCGAAGTCAGCGGACCGGCGGAAACCCCACAGCCCGGTGCCCTCGGCCGTGATCGGGTTTGACTCGAGCCAGGCAATGGCGTGATCAGCCGCGTCCGCGCCTGCATTTACATCAGCAGGGACGCTCTGAAGGGCGGTCGCACCGATGGCAGCGAACCCACCGGCTTGGGCGGAAGCCAACCCACCGGCACCGGGCCCCAAGGCCCGGTCTGCGGTGAATCCCCCAACGGCTTCCATAGAAACAGTCTGATCAGGGGGTCTGACATTATTAGCCCCGCCGTCGGGACTGGCCCCGTTGACCCGGCCACCGCCGTCGTTCCCTGAGACGGAAGCCAACCCACCAGGACCAGGCACTAAGTCCCGGTCCCCGGTGAATCCCCCAACGGCTTCCATGGACCCAGTCTGATCCGGGGGGTCTGACATTCGTCGGCCCATCGACAGCCTCCGAAGGCCAGGCTTAGAATACGCGCGTCGGGGGACCCGAGTTTCGGACCATATGTCGGTCTCAATGTTTTGGATGCGCGGCATTCACATTGGAGACGGCATGGAAAAGCAACGAGCATTTTTGGCGGCTGTCGCGGCTGCCTCACTCCTCTTGACGGCGTCCCCGGCGGGCCGCGCGGCCTCGGCCGGCCATACGGCAGGCACCGCAGCAGACAAGCAATCCGCTCAGGCTGTGCTCGCCAAAGGCCTTTTGAGCCCGCTCCACCTCAGCGACGGTCAGGAGGGCTCGGTACTGGTCAGCGAAGAATTCGCGGGGCAGCTGACGAAGATCGCCAGGGATGGCACCAAGTCGGTGGTCTACCGGAACTCGGCCTGGGATGTGGCCGGCACCGACCGGCGTGGCCGCACCATCTACCTGGCCGAAAGCCAGGGCGCCGGGCCCATGGACCCGAGGCCGCTGGCCGGGCACATCAGGAGCATCGACGCCGACGGCGAGCAGCGCACCTTCGGCGACCTGGCCGCTCTGGAGATGAAACACAACGCCGACGCCGGCACGAGCTATGGCTTCGAGGACCTTCCCGCCGCCTGCGTTGCGAAGTTGCCGAAGGACGTGCCCATCTCCTACAAGGGCCAGATCGACTCGCATCCGTATGGAATCGATGTCTACGGCAGCACCATCTACGTGGCCGACGCCGGAGCCAACGCCGTCGTGTCGGTCGATGTGGAGTCGGGCGAGGCCGAAGTGGTTGGCGTCCTGCCGGCCCGGCGGCACACATTCACCTCGAAAGAGGCAGCGGCCCTCAAGCTTCCGGGCTGCATCGCCGGGCACACCTACCGGTTCGAGCCGGTGCCTACCGACGTTAAGCGCGGACCGGACGGCTGGCTGTACGTCTCCGTCCTCCCCGGCGGGCCGGAGGATCCAGCACTGGGCGCCCGCGGAGCGGTGTACAAGATCAGCCCCCACAACGGCCGGGTCAAGCTGTTCGCCGATGACGTCATGTCACCCACCGGTCTGGACATGGACGACGACGGGCACGTGTACGTCGCGTCCCTGTTCGGGGAGGGCGTGCTGAGGCTGTCTGCCCATTCAGGTAAGCAGACGGTGGTGCTTCCGGGCATGCTCACGGCCGACGTCGATATCAGGGGCGAGACCATCTACGCCACGGTCAACTCCCTGCCGGCACCCAATGCGGCACCGGACGGCCATGTTGTGAGGATGCCTCTGGACGACTAGCAAAAACAGGAGAAGCAAAAGAAAAAGGCACAGCCGGATCGTTGAGATCCGGCTGTGCCCTTACTTTGTCTGCTGGCAATGCAGAACCGGGAAACCTAGCGGTTCCGGTCCTCGTCGATTGCGTCGCCGTCCACCAGGTCGAGGTCCTCTTCGTCGAAGTCGTCTTCGTCGATTTCCACGTCCGCCGGGACGTCGCTCTTGTACGGGTCGGCGTCGCCGGCGTGCTTGGCGTTCCGTGCCAGTTCAGCCACCTCCGCGTCGCGCTGCTTCGCGGTGCGGAGCAGCTCTTCGAGGTTGGACGCGTTCACGGGGATCTGGTCCGCGACGAACTCAAGCGTGGGTGTCAGCCGCGCAGTGATGTTCCGGCCCACTTCCTGCCGAAGCACACCCTTGGCCTTCTCCAGCCCCTTGGCGGCATCAGCCTGCACGGCCTGGTCGCCGAACACGGTGTAGTAGACGGTGGCATGCTGCAGGTCATTGGTCACCCGGGCGTCGGTGACAGTAATCCCCTCAAGCCGGGGATCCTTCACCTTCCGGCCCAAAGCCTCAGCAACAACAACCTTAATCCGCTGCGCCATCTTGGCAGCGCGTGCCGGATCAGCCATTTTTACTCCTAGAAAGATTGGGGGTACGACGGCGCTATAACGCTTGCGTACACAAGTCAGGTAAGTGCCACGCACCACAGGCGAGTCTACGACGTACTACCGTTGGGTTTTTCCGGCGGCCTGGGAGTGGCATCGGGCCTGTCGGAGCCGGGAGGGTTTCGATCGAAGATCGAAACCCTCCCGGCGAAGGGGCGGGGCCGCCGGGAAAACCCAACGGCCCCGCACCTTCCGGGTGAGGGCTGCTGGGATGTCCCAGCAGCCCCGCACCTTTTGCTTCGCTTAGACGCGCGGCTTCTCGCGCATCTCGAAGGTCTCGATGATGTCGCCCTCGGTGATGTCGTTGTACGAACCAAGACCGATACCGCACTCGAAGTCCGTGCGGACCTCGGTGACGTCGTCCTTGAAGCGCTTGAGCGTCTCCACCGTGAGGTTGTCGCCAATGAGCTTGCCGCCGCGGGTGATGCGGGCCTTCGTGTTGCGTCGGATGGTACCGCTGCGAACGATGGAACCTGCAATGTTGCCGAACTTGGAGGAACGGAACACTTCACGGACTTCGGCCGTGCCCAGCTGGACCTCTTCGTACTCCGGCTTGAGCATGCCCTTGAGGGCCAGCTCGATGTCATCAATTGCGGAGTAGATGACGGAGTAGAAGCGCATGTCCACGCCTTCGCGGTCTGCCAGTTCGGCAACGCGTTCGGCGGGCTTGACGTTGAAGCCGATGATGACGGCGCTGTCGACCGTTGCCAGGTTGACGTCGTTCTGCGTGATCGCACCAACACCGCGGTGGATGACGCGGAGCTGAACGCCTTCGCCGACGTCGATCTTGAGCAGCGCGTCTTCGAGGGCTTCCACGGCACCGGACACGTCACCCTTGAGGATGAGGTTGAGGGTGTCGATCTTGCCTTCGGCGACCGCCTGGTCGAAGTCTTCCAGGCTGATGCGCTTGCGGCGCTTGGCGAGCTGGGCGTTGCGCTCAGCGGCTTCACGCTTCTCGGCGATCTGGCGGGCGGTACGCTCGTCGGCGGTCACCAGGAAGGTGTCACCGGCGCGCGGCACGTTGGACAGGCCGAGGACCTGCACCGGACGGGACGGCAGTGCGACATCGAGCGCTTCGCCGTCCTCGTCGAACATGGCACGGACGCGGCCGTGGGCCGTACCGGCCACGATCGTGTCGCCGACGGCGAGGGTACCGGACTGCACCAGGACGGTGGCCACGGAACCGCGGCCCTTGTCCAGGTTCGCTTCGATGGCGATGCCTCGTGCGGCCTTGTCCGGGTTGGCCCGCAGGTCAAGCGCGGCGTCGGCGGTCAGCAGGACAGCGTCGATCAGCTCGTCGATGTTCAGGTTCTGGCGGGCAGAGACCTCAACGAACATGGTGTCGCCACCGTATTCTTCGGGAACCAGGCCGTACTCGGTGAGCTGGCCCTTGACCTTGTCCGGGTTCGCACCTTCCTTGTCGATCTTGTTCACAGCCACGACGATCGGCACGTTGGCCGCCTGGGCGTGGTTGAGGGCTTCAACGGTCTGCGGCATCACGCCGTCGTCCGCTGCCACAACAAGGATGGCGATGTCCGTGACCTTCGCACCACGGGCACGCATGGCGGTGAACGCCTCGTGACCCGGGGTGTCGATGAAGGTGATATCGCGCACCGCACCCTCGTGCTCGTGGCTGATCTGGTAGGCACCGATGTGCTGCGTGATGCCGCCGTGCTCGCCGGCAACGACGTCAGAGTTACGGATGGCATCCAGCAGGCGGGTCTTACCGTGGTCAACGTGACCCATGACGGTGACGACCGGAGGACGCGCCTCCAGCTCGTCGTCGCCTTCGGCCTCGAGTTCGGCTTCGACGTCGATATCGAACGTGCTGAGGAGCTCGCGCTCTTCATCCTCGGGCGAAACGACCTGCAGCTTGTAGCCGAGTTCCTCGCCGAGCAGCGCAAAGGTGTCCTCGTCCAGCGACTGGGTTGCCGTTGCCATTTCACCGAGGTGGAAGAGCACGGTAACCAGCGCGGCGGGGTTTGCCTCGATCTTGTCGGCGAAGTCCGTGATGGACGAGCCACGGCGAAGCCGGATAACGGTGTTGCCGTCGCCGCGGGGTACGCTCACGCCACCCAGCGACGGTGCGCTCATCTGCTCAAGTTCTTGGCGCTTTGCGCGCTTCGACTTGCGCTGCTTGCCACGGCCGGCGCCGCCCTTGCCGAAGGCACCCTGGGTTCCACCGCGACCGCGGCCACCCTTACCGAAGCCACCGCCGGCCGGAGCACCGCCGCCGCCACCGGGACCGCCGGTTCCGGGAGCGCCGGGACGGCCGGGACCGCGTCCGCCGCCACCGGGACGGCCGGCACCTGCAGGTGCAGGACGCTCGGTGCGGTTAGGCATCATGCCAGGCGTGGGCCGGTTTCCGCCGGCACCCGGACGGGGACCGCCGGGACGGGGTCCGCCTGCACCGGCCGCAGGACGCGGGCCGGGCGTAGCGCCTGGACGCGGAGCACCGGGGCGGGGTCCGCCTGCACCGGCTGCCGGACGCGGGCCACCGGGACGGTCGCCGTCAGTGCGGCCGCCGCCGGGACGGGGCATGCCCTGGGAAGTTGCAAACGGGTTGTTGCCCGGGCGCGGCGGACGTTCGCCGTCTCCACCGCGGCCGCGGGGCATGCCCTGGGACGTGGCGAAGGGGTTGTTGCCGGGGCGGGGGCCTCCGGGACGCGGAGCTCCGCCCGGACGTGACGGGGTCTCAGCCTTGGGCGCGGGACGTGCTCCCGGCTTGGCGCCGGTGGACGGCGCAGCAGGCGTTCCGGCAGCCGGAGCTGCAGGGGCGGCGGGAGCAGCCGGAGCTGCAGGCGCCTCGGCCTTGGGGGCCGGCGCGGGAGCCGGAGCGGGCGCCGCAGCCTTGGGGGCAGCGGGACCGGGAGCCGGCGCTGGACGGGATTCCGCCGGCCTGGCCGGGGACTTGGGGGCGGCTGCGGGGGCTTCGGACTTCGAAGCGGCGGCAGCCGGGAACGCGTTGCGGAGTTTCCGCACCACGGGGGCCTCAATGGTGGAAGAGGCGGAGCGAACAAATTCGCCCAGTTCCTGCAGTTTGGTTACTGCATCTTTGGAAGTAATACCGAGCTCTTTTGCAAGCTCATGTACGCGGACCTTGGCCACATTTCTCCTGTCTCGGTCCGCACCGAGCCAGGTACGAACCGTCTACTTCTTACTGCGGGCCCCCGCTGCTGTTACAGCTGAAAGGCCCATTGCAGAGCGCAACAAAGTTGTCATCGTTACGCACTCATCGCTGGGAACTCATCGGGTTTCCATCAGATTTCTGACCCGCTTTCAGGTTTGGACGGTTGTACTGCAGACGCCGGGACGTCCGCAGCGTGCGCTCCTGCCGTTATCCGGCGTTCGACGGCGGCGGTTCCGGTTGACCCGTTGAGGGCCCTTCCGAAGGCTCGCCGCTTGACCGCCAGGGCCAGGCACGCTTCGCTGGGGTGCAGCCATGCACCCCGGCCAGCCATCCGGCGTCGTTCATCCACCACGACGGCGGACGAACCGCCGGCGTCGGAGACGAGCCGGAGCAACTCTGACCGCGGCCCCTTTTGCCGGCATCCGATGCAGGTACGCTGCGGCTGATTCCCGAGGGGTTGCACGTGTGCCACTTCCGAGTATCTTCCTGCCTGTACCTATCTGCCTGTCCGGCCGCCTGCCACTGCCTTTCGGCAGGACCCGGCGCACGAACACGCTGATGCCGGCCGCTAGGCGCGGCCAAGTTCTATTCTAGCCCCTCACGGGCCTTATACCCGAAACCGGAAACCGAAACTGCCCGCCACGGGGGCGGGCAGTTCGGTCGAAGCCAGGTGCGGTGCCAGACGGTTTTCCTGCCGCCCGGCCATTCCTTCTAGCCGCGCGGTGCGGCGGCGTCCGAGACGATATCGATGCGCCAGCCCGTCAGTTTGGCGGCGAGGCGGGCGTTCTGGCCCTCCTTGCCGATGGCAAGGGAGAGCTGGTAGTCCGGCACCACGACGCGGGCCGAGCGGGTGGCTTCGTCGGTGATGGTGACGGAATTCACGCGCGACGGCGACAGTGCGCTGGCGATGAAGGTGGCCGGATCCTCGCTGAAGTCAACGATGTCGATCTTTTCGTCGTTCAGCTCGGTCATGACCGCCCGCACGCGCGAGCCCATCTCGCCGATGCACGCGCCCTTCGCGTTGATGCCCGGGGTGTTCGCTTTGACCGCGATCTTGGTGCGGTGCCCGGCCTCGCGGGCCAGGGCGACAATCTCCACGGAGCGGTCGGCGATCTCCGGGACCTCCAGTTCGAAAAGCTTCCGAACCAGGCCCGGGTGCGAACGGGACAGCGTGATGGACGGGCCCTTGGTGCCGCGGTGCACGTCGATCACGTACGCGCGGAGCCGGTTCCCGTGAATGTACCTCTCCCCCGGCACCTGTTCCGGCGGCGGAAGCAGGGCCTCTACAGCGCCCAGGTTGACCTGGATCATGTGGGGGTTGTTGCCCTGCTGGATCAGCCCGGCAACAAGTTCACCCTCGCGGCCCTTGAACTCGCCCAGGACGTTGTCGTCCTCAACGTCGCGCAGCCGCTGCAGGATGATCTGCCGCGCGGTGCTGGCGGCGATTCGGCCAAACCCGGCCGGCGTGTGTTCGAACTCGCCGATCGGTGCGCCGTCGTCGTCGATCTCGGTGGCCCAGATGGTCACGTGGCCGCTCTTGCGGTCCAGTTCCGCCCGGGCCTTCTCGAAGGCGCCCGGCGATTTGTGGTAGGCGACGAGAAGTGCCTGCTCGATCGTGGGGATGAGGAGATCCAGGGGGATTTCGCGCTCACGCTCCAGGAGTCTCAGCGCGCTCATGTCAATATCCATCAGGCCTCCTCAGAAGGTCCATTGTGCTCAGTTTCCAGACCGGCCTCGTCGAGGCGGCTGAACTCAATTTCGACTTTTCCGCTGCGGATCTTGTCGAAAGGAAGTTTTACGGGGTCGCCCTGCCGGGGCTTCATGCCCTTTTTCACGGCGATTTCGGGGACGAGGGTCACGCCGGCGCCGTCAACGGAGCTGATCCTGCCGGTGACGTTCTCACCCTGGATCACGTTGACGCTGACCATGCGGCCGCGCGCCCGGTGCCAGTGGCGGGGCTCCGTCAGCGGCCGCCCCACGCCGGGCGACGAAACCTCAAGGTCATAGGGCCGGCTGTCGGTGCTGGGATCGCTGTCCAGGATGTCGGAGAGTTCCTTGGAAATGTCCGCGATGACGTCCAGGCTCACGCCGCCCGTTTCTTCCTGCGGCAGGTCCACCACTACGTGGACCACCCGGTTGGAACCTGCGATGTGGATGGCAACATCCTCCAGGTAGAGACGGTGCGACTGGACTGCGGGTTCCAGCAGCGCCCGGAGGCGTTCAGCCTCGGGATTGTGGACAGCCGCGGGTTCAGCCTTTCCCGCGTCGGTCCGGTCTGATGAAGTCGTGGCTTCTGCATTGCTCACGATGCCGGCCGCCTCCCGTTAGATGATGTTGTGACTACTAGCCTAGCGATTTTCCAGGCGCCTTGGTGCACGGACTTCGCCGCGGCCGTGACAACATGGTCTGTTGTGAATGACGACAGCGGGCGAAAACGAAGGCCGGCCAGCTATCTCCGGTACAGCCTGCTGGCACTCGCAGCGTTCCTGGTGCTGAGTCTCGGTTTTGCATTGATTCCGCGGGAATCCCCGGCACCGGCGGCGCCTCCGTTTTCCGAGCAGGCACGCACCGCAGCCCTCGCCGAAACCCTGGACTTGAGGGCGGCCAGCCAGCAGCTGGTGAATGGCTCATCCGGCGCCCGTCGGCAGCTGTTTTCGCACGCTGTGACTTTGCTGACTACGCAGGCGCGGGCGCTCCTTCTTCCCGGCAGCGCCACCTCCAGCCCGGCGGCTGGCCTTTCGGGAACAGCTATTCCATCCGCTACGGCATCATCCGGGACAGCAGCGTCAGGCACGGCAACGCTGCCTGCACTGGTGGCCGCGTTGTCCAAGAGCGGCAAGGAACGACTCGCCCACGCTGAGAAGGCCGACGGCGGGATGGCCCGGCTGCTCGCGGCGGTAGGGACCGCGCAGCTGCTTCAGGCGACGACGCTGGCACAGGCCGCCGGGTCAGCGCCGCCCCCGCTCCCGGCTCCGGCGGCGACGAAGCGCCACGCGGCCGCCGCATGTGCAGCTGCCTCGGACAGCAGCGCCGCCTCGCAGAATGGTGCCGAACCAACCAACGGCGCCCCGTCCGGCAAAAGTGACCAATCAGGCAACAGTGACCCATCAGGCAACAGCGCCCAGTCCGGCCAAACAGCGGACCCCTCCGGCAATGCCACACTGGCCGCCGCCCTGGGCCGGGCAGTCCGGACGGAGGTTGAAACGGTGTACGGCTACCAGGTGGCACTGACCCGCATGGACGGCGCCGCCGCGGAACAGGCCGCCGGCCTGCTGGCCACGCACGAGGCCCTGGTGGGCCAGGCCGAGGCTTACACGCGCGTTCACTGCGTGGCCGTTCCTCCCCGCGAACCGGGCTACACCCTGGGCACCTCGTTCCTGCAGAAGCCGGCCGCCGGGCTGGCCAGCCTGGAAGCCGGAACGCTCCCCGTCTACGGCGACCTTGTGGCCCTGAGCGACGGTGAGACTCGGAAGTGGGCCGTTTCCTCGCTGGTCGCGGCTGCCCAGCGGACCATGCGCTGGGGCTCGGATCCGGGCCCCGTGCCTGGCATTGTGCTGGACACGACGCTCCTGCCGGAGCTTCCGGAGCCGGCCGAGCCCTCGGCCAGCCAGACCGGCACCGGAGCGCCGTCAGCACCCGCCGTGCCCTAGCCGCGGAGCCACAGCCGGCCGCCACCCGCTATGGGCAGCGCCCGCACCCTCCGGTGCCGGGGTCGCCCGGTGACATCTCCACTGGCAGCCGGCTGCCTCCAAGTGGTTTGCTGGACCCATGGATCCAGTGGACATTTCGGCATTGCCCCCTGAGGGGCAGCACGCCAATGAGCCCCATAACAACGACCTCGTGCACCGCCTGAACTGGCTGCGTGCGGGTGTCCTCGGAGCCAACGACGGGATCGTGTCGGTCGCGGCGATTGTGGTGGGCGTGGCCGGCGCCACCAGCGAGCACGGCCCCATCCTGGCCGCCGGTGCTGCCGGGCTGGTGGGCGGGGCCGTCTCCATGGCCCTGGGCGAGTACGTCTCCGTCAGCAGCCAGAGCGACAGCCAGAAGGCGCTCATCGAGAAGGAACGGCGCGAGCTCGCCGAGGAGCCGGAAGAGGAGTTGCTGGAGCTCACCGCGATCTACCGCAGCAAAGGCCTTAGCGAGGAAACAGCCCGGAATGTGGCCCGGGAACTGACGGAGCACGACGCCCTGGCTGCTCACCTTTCCGCCGAGCTGAATATCGACGAAGAGGACATCGTGAGCCCCTGGCATGCCGCCTTTGCGTCAGCTGTCGCGTTCACGCTGGGCGCTTTGCTGCCGATGCTTGCCATCCTGCTGCCTCCTGAAAACATCCGCGTGGCCGTGACCTTTGGAGCGGTGCTGCTGGCCCTGGCCGTGACGGGTGCCGTCGGTGCGTGGATCGGCGGCGGCTCAAAGACCCGTGCGGCTGCACGGGTGGTGGTGGGTGGCGGCCTGGCCCTGGCCGCTACGTTCTCCATCGGCAACCTGCTGGGCGCCAGCGGCATCGTGTAGCGGCGCCAGGGGCATTGTTTGGGCAGGAGCTGTCCGGCCTTCCGGCCTTACAGCGCGCCCTCTACTACGCTGGAGCTGTGAGCCCGCCAGCAGACGTTCCTATCCCACCGGACCTGACGCGCCGCTATTCCCGCAGCAGCGCCGGCAGGGCGTGGCTGGCGTCGCTGACGGACATAATCCGCGGCCGGCTGGACCAGTGGCAACTCGAGCTTGACCTGGAACCGGGAGCGCTTCCGTGGAGCGGGCACGGCGGCGTTGTGGTGCCGGTCCGCACGGCAGGAGTGGCCGCCGCTCTGAAGGTGGCTTTTCCGCACGATGAGGCACTGGTGGAACGCCATGCACTGGCGCTCTGGGATGGCCATGGTGCGGTGAAGTTGCTGGCCTCCGACGCCGGGACGTGCTCCATGCTCCTTGAGCGTCTGGATGCCGGCAGGTCACTGCGCACAGAGCCGATGGACACCGCCCTCGAGGTGTGGGGCAGGCTGATGCGGGAGCTGGGCCTCGCGCCTGACGGCCGGCCGCAGTGGCAGGAATTTGTGCACGTGGCTGCCCGGGCGGAACAGTGGAGCGACGACCTGCCCGCCGATTGGGAACAGCTGGGCCGCCCGTTCCCCCGCTGGCTGCTGGAAGCCGCGCTCGAGGTCTGCCAGACGCGCGGCGCCGTGGGCCGCCGCTCCTCCGAGGACGTCCTGGTCAACACGGACTTCCACTATCTCAACATCCTGGCCAGGCTTGACGCCGCAGGTGGCAATGCGGCCGACGGCTTTGCCGCCATCGACCCGCAGCCGATGGTGGGCGAGGCGGAATTCGCTGTTGCCCCCGTGCTCTGGAACCGTATTCGGGACCTGTCCGCAACGGATCCCGCCGGAGCCCTGCTGGCCAGGTGCCATGACTTCAGCATCGCCGCCGGACTGGACCCTGAGGTGGCCCGCCAGTGGAGCCTCGCCCGCGAGGTGGAGAACGCCCTGCAGTACGCCTCCAGACCGGGCCACGGCGGAGACATGGCACGTTCACTGTGGGTGGCCAGCACCCTTGCCGGACGGACACTGGACGGGCTTCCGGCCGCCCATGACCTGCCCGAGCCGGGCCAGGACACCACGAATTCTTCCCCGGCCTAGCGCCGTCAGGGACCGCCCCGCCGGACCGCTTCCAGGGCCGTCCGCAGCGCCTCCACTGCCGTGGCGACGTCGTCGGCGTCGGTGGTCCAGTTGCTGACGGATATCCGCACCACGTCCCTGCCGTGCCAGCGGGAACCGGACATCCACACCCTGCCGTCAGCGATGAGCCGGTCCGCCACGCGCCGGGTTGTGGTGTCGTCGCCGAAGGCCACCGTGATCTGCGTGTAGCCGACGTCGTTGAGGACTTCCACTCCGTCCACGGCCGCGAGCTTCTCCGCGAGCCGGGCAGCGGACGCGGCGAGGCGGCGGATCTGTTCGGCCACGCCGTCCCTGCCAAGGGACTTCAGCGCAGCCCAGACGGGCACTCCCCTGGCCCGGCGGGAAAGCTCCGGGACCCGCTGGCTGGGATCACCGTCGCCGTCGGCATCCTGGAGGAGGTAGCTGGCGTTCAGCCCCATGGCGCTGCGCAGCGCTTGCGCGTCCCGGACCGCCACGACGCCGCAGTCATACGGGACGTTGAGGCTCTTGTGGGCGTCCGTGGCCCAGGAGTCGGCCTGCTCCACGCCTGCGGTCAGTCCGGCGAGTTCCGGGACGGCCGCGGCCCAGAGTCCGAAGGCGCCGTCCACGTGCACCCAGGCGCCGTGCTTTGGATACTGCGATGGCTGCGGCGAAGGGGTCGAAGGCTCCGGAGTGGAGGTTGCCGG
Organism: Arthrobacter sp. NPDC056727; assembly: GCF_042790555.1. Taxonomy (NCBI): domain Bacteria; kingdom Bacillati; phylum Actinomycetota; class Actinomycetes; order Micrococcales; family Micrococcaceae; genus Arthrobacter; species Arthrobacter sp. NPDC056727. The sequence goes on from NZ_JBHTZA010000009.1 coordinate 11,963, forward strand.
CCTGCAGGCACACCAGCACCGGGGCAGGTGCTGAACCTGGGCCGAAGGTCCTGGAATGGTCCAGCGCGATCCGGTCCAGGGCACAGTCCAGCTCAGCGGCGTCGATGCGTCCCTGGCTGTCGGCCGGAACCACGGTGGGGCTGCCCATTCCGAGGTAGCGCAGCGCGACGTCCACCGTCTCGTGCCGTTCCTCCCCCACAAGGCAGTGGATCCGCGGCGCGCCAAAGAGTCCGTCGCGTGCCAGGTTCCAACCGGCGTCCTGCAGGAGCCGCCAGCGGGCGGCGGCCAGTCCGGTGAAGTTGGCCATGGTGGCTCCGGTGACAAAGCCGACGTCGGATTCCTCCGGCAGGCGCAGCAGCTGAAGCAGCCAGTGGCCGGCGGCGTCCTCGATGGCGGCAATCGCGGGCGTTGCGTAGCGCAGCAACCGAGTTCTGGTCCCAGGCACTGACGAGCCAATCGGCCGCCATGGCCGCCGGCAGCGTGCCGCCGATGACCCAGCCGAAAAAGCGTCCGGACGGCATGGCCATGAGGCCCGGTTCGGCGTGGCCGGCCAGGTAGTCCACCACGTCGGCCGGAGCCATGCCGGACTGCGGCAGCGCGCCGTCGAACGCTGCAGCGAGTTCCCAGGCTGCCTGCTGCGGACCTACCCGGCGGGTGGGCTGGCTTTCCAGCCAGAGCGTGGCGTGCCGGACGGCGGCAGCCAGGGCCTCCCTGTACGGTTCCGCACCGGCTGACATAGGTGCATGCTACGCCGTCCCCGGCTGCCCGCGAGAAGTCGTGCCCCGCGGGGACCTTGACGCCCCACGGGACGCAGCTCAGGCGAAGTTCTCCTGCCAGACGTCGAAGGCGAGTTTGACGATCAGGGCGAACACCACAACGAGGAACACCACGCGCACGAACTTGCTTCCCTGCCGGACAGCGGTGCGGGCACCGAGGTATCCCCCGGCCATGTTCGCCGCGCCCAGCAGCAAGCCCACTCCCCAGAGCAGCGACCCGTGCGGGAGGAAGAAAATGAGTGCCCCGGCATTGGTGGCCATGTTGACGATCTTCGCCTTGGCGCTGGCCTCCAGGAAGGCGTACCCCATCGCCGAAACCAGCGCGATCACCAGGAACGATCCCGTGCCGGGCCCGATCAGCCCGTCGTAGAAGCCGATCACGGCGCCGATGGCACAGGCCACCACGTAGTGGGTGCGGCCGTCGTGCCTGAGCTCGGTGAGATGCCCGGCATCGGGCTTGAGGGCCGTGAACAGCGCCACGGCCACCAGGGCCACGACGATGATCGGCTTGAACACCTCCGCCGGCAGGCGGGTTGCCAGCAGCGCCCCGCCAAAGCTGCCCGCCAGTGCGATGACGGCCATCGGTACCGCTGTTCTCAGATCGGGCCGGACACGGCCGTAATAGGTTACTGCGCTGGTGGTGGTGCCGAAGATGGAGCCCATCTTATTGGTGGCCAGCGCCTGCACCGGGGTGATTCCCGGCACCAGCAGCAGCGCCGGCAGCTGCAGCAGTCCGCCGCCGCCCACGACGGCGTCCACCCAGCCTGCCGAAAATCCAGCCACCACTATCAGGACGATAGTGGCGAGCTGGATCGACTCAAACCCCGAAACCACTGGGGGCGGGCGTCAGTTGCTGCGGACGGCGTTGACCACGTAGTCAACGGCCTTGTCCACGGCCACGTTTTCGGCCTCGCCGCTGCGGCGGTCTTTGATTTCGACGACGCCCTCCGCCAGTCCGCGGCCAACGGCAAGGATGGTGGGCACACCGACAAGCTCGGCATCGCCGAACTTAACGCCCGGGGAAACCTTGGGCCGGTCATCGTAGATGACCTCCAGGCCTGCGGCTTCGAGCTCGAGGGCGAGCTGCTCAGCGGCCGCGAAGATCTCCTCGCCGCGGCCGACGGCCACGACGTGGACGTCCGCCGGAGCCACCGAGCGGGGCCAGACAAGGCCCTTGGCGTCGTGGTTGGATTCCGCCAGCGCGGCCACCGCACGGGTGACACCCACGCCGTAGGAACCCATCGTGACCACCACCTGCTTGCCGTTCTGGTCCAGGACCTTCAGTTCCAGCGCCTCGGCATACTTGCGTCCCAGCTGGAAGATGTGTCCCATCTCGATGCCGCGCGCGATTTCGAGAGGTCCGGAGCCGTCCGGGGCTTCGTCGCCGGCGCGCACGTCGGTGCACTCGATGACGCCGTCCCAGGTGAAGTCGCGTCCCGCTACAAGGTCATAGACGTGCTTGCCGGCCATGTTGGCGCCGGTGATCCAGGCCGTGCCGCTCACGACGCGCGGGTCAACCAGGTACAGGAGCTTGGCGGCGCCCTCCAGGCCAAGGAGCGGCGCGTCCAGGGACATGCCCGGGCCAAGGTAGCCGCGCACGATGAGCGGGTTGCGGGCCAGGTCCTCCTCGCCTGCGGCTTCCACGGCGATTTCGCCCGCGACCGGGAGGTAGGCGCCGATGTTGGCCTCGACGCGCTTGAGGTCCACGCCCCGGTCGCCCGGGACACCGAGGACGACGATCTGGCGCTCACCGGTGGGGAGGGTGACCGCAAGGACCACGTTCTTGAGCGTGTCAGCGGCCGTCCACGGACCGCCGTCGGCCTCGCTGCGCGGAGCCAGCTCGTTGGATGCCGCCACGAGAGTGTCGATCGTGGGGGTGTTCGGGGTGTCTCGGATCACCGCGGCCGGGGCGTTGGTGAAGTCGATCTCGGCGGGGGCCACCGTGGACACGGCTTCGACGTTGGCGGCGTAGCCGCCGGCGGAGCGCACGAAAGTGTCCTCGCCGACCTCCGTGGGGTGCAGGAATTCCTCGCTCTTGGAGCCGCCCATGGCGCCGGCCGTTGCGGTCACGGGAATGACTTCCAGGCCCAGCCGCTCGAAGATCTTCAGGTACGCAGCGCGGTGGGCGGCGTAGCTGGCGTCCAGCCCGGCGTCGTCGACGTCGAACGAATACGAGTCCTTCATGATGAATTCGCGGCCGCGGAGCAGGCCCGCGCGCGGCCGGGCCTCGTCGCGGTACTTGTTCTGGATCTGGTAGATGCTCAGCGGCAGGTCCTTGTACGAGGAGTACAGGTCCTTGACCAGCAGGGTGAACATTTCCTCGTGCGTGGGGGCGAGAAGGTAGTCACCGCCCTTGCGGTCCTGAAGCCGGAACAGCCCTTCGCCGTATTCGGTCCAGCGGTTGGTAGCCTCGTAGGGCTCCTTCGGGAGCAGCGCAGGAAAGTGGACTTCCTGGGCGCCGATGGCGGCCATCTCTTCGCGGATGATCTGTTCCACCTTGCGCAGCACGCTCAGCCCAAGCGGCAGCCAGGTATAGATGCCCGGGGCCGCGCGGCGGATGTATCCCGCGCGCACGAGCAGCCGGTGGCTGGCCACCTCGGCGTCGGCGGGGTCTTCACGCAGGGTGCGCAGGAAAAGCTTGGAGAGTCGAAGAACCACGGGTAGGTGTCCGTTTCTTGGGGGAAGTGCTAATTGTCTGGGTACTAATCTACCGGCTGGGCAGCAGTACAGGTTCCTGGCCCTGTGGGAGCTGAACAGAAAAGCCACGCCCCGCAGGAGAAGCCCCTGGCCGTTGCCGGCTGGTCATCCCTGTGGTGGCGTGGCTCCACGGCCGGTCATGCCGCTAATTCTCTGAGAGACCACCCGAGTCCGAAAACGCGGTTAGGAAGAACCTATGTGATAGCCGTCACCGATACCAAATTCAGTTTTTGCAGGAGTGGCCCTGCGGCACGTACGGGCCCGCTACTTCACCAGAGCTGCCGCTGAATCCATGAGTTTTGCCGCCCTGGAGCTCGCCTCCGCCTCGCTGGCGCCGCCCGCGGCCAGCACGGTTACCAGAACGCCGCGCTTAACGGCCTGCGCCGTGATCATCGACTGGTGGCGTCCGTCCGGCAGTTCGGTGTCGGTCCGGTAGGCGACTGCCCCGGCCATGGAACCGATGCCCCTGAGCCTGGTGAGCGTCACGGCGACCTTCACGCCTGACATGGCCAGCGACATGTTCGCGCACTTGCTCAACTCCGCCGACTGGACAAGGCCCTTCTTGAGAAATGCCGGGTCCAGACCTGAGGTCAGGGCGATGGCTGTCGAGGCACCCGTCGCGGCGTCCAGGCTTGTACCCATCGCGGCAGCGGCACCCTCCACGGACGGCGCACCCCCGGCCACCGCAAGTTCGCGGCATGCCGCAGGTTCCACGGCCATCGAGGCAAGCATGCTCTTCGCCTGTTCCACATTCCCGGAGAGGTCCGCGCTGGACATCACGGCGAGTTTCTTCCCCCCGGCATCACGCAACTGGCCCACCAGGGCCGCCAATTCCGTGCTGGTGTACTTCTTGACCGGCGTCGCGGTGGGAGTTGGCGTCGGCGTCGCGGTGGGAGTTGGCGTCGGCGTCGAGGTGGGTGCTGCAGTGGCCGACGCCGGTGCGCTGACAGTGGCCGCGGCGGAGGTGTTCGCCGGGCTGCTGCAGGCGGACAGGCCGGCGGCAAGCACGGCGGTGGCCGCAAAAATGTGCAGAGCTGATTTCAAGATGTTCCCCCATGTGAGTGAATGCGCCGGCGACGCCGGCTAGAAGAGAACTGTAGCGAAGGTCCCTACCTGCCGGAAGCCAACACGTTCGTACGTTGCCCGGGCCCGGGAATTGTAGTCATTGACGTACAGGCTCGTGACAGGCGCCATCTTCTGGGCCAGCAGCACGACGGCGGCCATGTAGCCGGCGCTGAGCCCGAGTCCCCGGTGGCTGGGATTCATCCATACGCCCTGGACCTGGGTGACCTCGGACGTGACGGCGCCGAGCTCGGCCTTGAAAATCACCTCGCCGTCCTTCAGGTGCACCAGGGAATGGCCTTGGCGGATCAGGCCTGCCACCCGCCGGCTGTAGAAGTCGCGCCCGCCAAGGTACGGCGAGTAGCCAACCTCTTCCTCGAACATCGCCGCACAGGCCGGGAGGATGGTCTCAAAATCTGCGTATTGCCCGTACCCCAGTTCCCAGTTCGGTTCGACGGCCGGGGCGCCGGTGATGGTCATAAGCGGCTGGTCGGGCCGTATCTCGTGGGCGGTGTGGCCCAGCTCTTCCAGGTGGCGGTGCAGGGAAAGGACCGTGGGAGCCGGCCCGAAGATCGACGCGTAGCGGCGCCCGGAGCGGTGGGCGGCGGCAGCCACCGGGCCGGCGAGTTCGGGGTCCAGCTGGACGGGGACCAGGTTGGCGCCTGCCCAGCAGGCGCCAACCAGCACGTCGTCGTCGAAAACGCCCAGGACGCTGGCCCCGCCCGGGGTGGGCGCGGCAGAGTCCGTCGACTCCAGATGCGCCAGAATGAACACGTTGGCGACGGGATCCGTCTCTGCCAGTTCGCGCAATTGGCGGGTGTCTGCAACACCCAGCGCCCGGACGGCGGCACCGTCCGGTGCGGCGCCGTCCTTATGAGACGCTAACCACGGGGCTACCCTTGACAGCATCTTCGCCATCGGCCTCCCCCATCTCTTCCGCGATACGCATGGCCTCTTCGATCAGTGTCTCAACAATCTGGCTCTCGGGGACAGTCTTGATGACCTCGCCCTTCACAAATATCTGGCCCTTGCCGTTGCCGGAGGCTACGCCGAGGTCAGCTTCCCTGGCTTCGCCCGGACCGTTGACGACGCAGCCCATGACGGCGACGCGCAGCGGGATCTCCATTCCCTCGAGGCCGGCGGTGACCTGCTCGGCGAGGGTGTAGACGTCCACCTGGGCGCGCCCGCAGGACGGGCAGGAGACGATTTCCAGCTTGCGGGGGCGCAGGTTCAGCGACTGCAGGATCTGGTTGCCCACCTTGATTTCCTCAACCGGCGGGGCGGACAGGGACACCCGGATGGTGTCGCCGATGCCGCGTGAGAGGAGGGCGCCGAAAGCTGTGGCCGACTTGATGGTTCCCTGGAAGGCCGGGCCGGCCTCTGTGACGCCCAGGTGCAGCGGCCAGTCGCCCTTCTCGGCGAGCATTTCATAGGCCGCCACCATGACCACGGGGTCATTGTGCTTGACGGAGATCTTGAAGTCGTGGAAGCCGTGCTCCTCGAACAGCGAGGCCTCCCAGACCGCCGATTCGACCAGGGCCTCCGGGGTGGCCTTGCCGTACTTCTTCAGGATGCCAGGTTCCAGAGATCCGGCGTTCACGCCGATGCGGATGGATGTGCCGTGGTCCCTTGCCGCCTGCGCGATTTCCTTGACCTGGTCGTCAAACTTGCGGATGTTGCCCGGGTTGACGCGCACCGCGGCGCAGCCGGCCTCGATGGCAGCGAAGACGTACTTCGGCTGGAAGTGGATGTCGGCGATGACCGGGATCTGCGACTTCCGGGCGATGATCGGAAGCGCCTCGGCGTCATCGGCCGACGGGCAGGCCACGCGCACAATGTCGCAGCCGGAGGCGGTCAGCTCGGCAATCTGCTGCAGCGTGGCGTTGATGTCCGTGGTGGGCGTGGTGGTCATCGACTGCACGCTGATGGGGAAGTCGGAACCGACGCCGACGGAGCCCACCTTGATCTGGCGCGTCTTGCGGCGCGGGGCAAGAACGGGCGGCGGTGCGGATGGCATTCCCAGGCTGACCGAGGTCACGTGGACTCCTTGAAATCGAAAATCGGTGGTGGCTAGGCTGCGTGCTCAGCCAGGAGGCCGGTCACGGGGGCCCATTCGGTGGTTCGTGTGCCGGAAATGACGCCCGCAGCAGCGAAGGGATCCTGCCTCAGGATCTCGTTGAGTGCAGCTTCGTCGGCCGCCTTGAAGATGAGCAGGGCACCAGCGCCGTCGCCATAGGGTCCGCTGGCAAGAAGCGTGCCGTCCTGCGCCAGTCCTGCAGTCCATTCGCGGTGGGCGGGCCGAGTGGCCGCGCGCGTTTCGGAGGACTCGGCGTCGTATACGTACTCAACAGCAAAAACAGTCATAGAGATACCCTATCCCGCGGCCGGGCTACCCGAGGAGCACGACCTTCGTGAGGGCGGCAACTCCCGCCGCCCACAGCATGGAGGCAAGGGTGCCGATGATGAACCGCTCCGCAGCCACGGGCGTCTCCTTGAGTTCCGCAAACCGGCCCAGGCCCTTGATGGCCACCACGTAGGCGATGGCCACGGGCTGTCCGCCCAGGATGGCAAGGCAGACAGCCAGCCGCTCAAGCACGCCGATGATGGCCCCGCCGCGGAGAATCCGTGTGGCCGGAGCCTCGCCTCCGGCGCCCGGTACGGCAGAAGCGCCGGCGTCCACGGTGATGTCGCCGTTCACCGTATTGCCCTTGTCGGCCGTGGCAGGCTTGTCCGACGCGACGGGGCCGTCCACCGTCACATCGGCCGAGGGGTCGTCGGCGCCGTCCCTGCTGGTTCCGGCAGCGGCGTCGGCTTTGTCGTCGATGGTGCGGGCCAGCCGGAACACGAGGGCCGTGACGGGCCAGCCTATAAATCCGGCCGTCAGCAGGGCGGCTGCGATCCAGACAGCGTTCACGGTTCTCCTCGATTCTCGTCGCGGTCCTGGTTCTCGTTCCCGGCCGGATCCGGGTGGTTGGAGCCGAGGTCCTCCAGGGTGAGGCGGTGTGCGGTCGCCAGCAGCATTTCCACCGCCGGCCTTGCCGCCCATTCTTCCTGCCAGCCCGACCTGAGGACGGACCGGCTCACCGACTGCTCGCTGATTCCCAGTTCCTCCGCAACCAGTTTCTGGAGTCCGTGGCGTCCGGCGCCCTGCCCGGTTGCGGCGCCGCTCTTCGCACGCAGCGAGTCCACCACCCGCCACTGGGCCTCGGTCCGGTCCTGCACCAGCCTCCCGACCAGCCGCAGCACTGCCTCCGCATTGGCGCATGCCGCGGCTGCCTCATCCCTATGGCTCCCTGCGACCACGGCCACCGGCACATGGCTCGCGGCTGACTTGGCCCGCTCTACGGCCTTCCGCGCAGCGACAAAGGCGGCTCCGGATCCTTCGCGGGGGCTGGCGCCCGGCGCCAGGGTTCCCGGCCCGACGCCGATTCCCACGTACCAGCGCCCGCTTCGCAGGGCGCGGAGCGCCGCCTCGACCACCAGGGCGGGCTCCTGCAGGACGCCCTGGACTTCGTCGCCGACGGAGCGTTCAAAGCGGACGCCGGGATAGCTGCCCAGCGCCGTGAGGAGGTCGGGCACGCGGTCCCGGTCATTGGTACTGCCGCGCTGATCGATGGTCAGAACGTACATGGATAAACCGTATCCGGCTTATATTTCAAAATCAATCATTTGAAGCTGATTTTGTGGAATCAACCGGTAATGGCGGACAACAGTACCTAGCCGAAGAGATTCACGGGCTTCACAATGTCCGCATAGATCAGCAGCGCGCCCATCCCCATCAGCAGCGCGGCCACCACGTAGGTCACCGGCAGCAGCTTCGCGATGTCAAAGGCGCCGGGGTCGGGCCTGCCCAAGAGCTTGGCGACCCGCCGCCGCACTGCCTCGTAGAGCGCGCCGGCAACATGGCCGCCGTCGAGCGGGAGCAGCGGGATCAGGTTGAAGACCGCCAGGGCAAAGTTCAGCCCGGCGAGAAGTCCCACCAAAGCGGCCAGCCGCGCCTGCGCCGGCACCTCCTCCATGGCGGCCACCTCGCCGGCCACGCGGCCCACGCCCACCACGCTGATGGGGCCGTTGGGGTCGCGGGGTTCCTCGCTGAACGCCGCCTTGGCAACGCCGGCCACCCGGGCCGGCAGGTTGAGGACCACGCCCGCGACCTGCTTGATGTTCTCCCCTGCCATGGGCAGGACGGACGACGCCGGCTGGGGAACCAGCGCGGTCTGCGCACCGATGCCCAGGAATCCGACGTCCTGGTACAGGAGCTTTCCGGCGTCGTCCTTCGCCTGGCGCCCGTCCGGTCCGACGACCGGGCGTGCGGACAGGACAGGGGTAACCGTGCTGGTCACCGGCGAGCCGTTGCGCTCCACGGTGATGGACACTTCCTTGCCTGCGGAAGCGCGGATCCAGCCCGTCAGCTGGTCCCAGCTGGTCACGGCTTTTCCGTCAAAGGAGGTGATGACGTCGTTGGGCTTGAGCTGGGCAGCGGCTGCCGGCGTCGGCTTGCAGTTGGCTGAATCCGGGTCGACGGTCTCCCCCGCCTTCACCTGGCACTTGGAGACGTCGGCGATGGTGGTGGTGGGCTCGGAGATGCCGAAGCCCATGAGCAGCACCGCCGTGAGTACGAGGCCGATCAGCAGGTTCATGGCGGGCCCGCCGAGCATGATGATGATCTTCTTCCAGACCGGCAGCCGGTAGAACACGCGGTTCTCGTCCCCGGGGCCCACGTCCTCATGGGCCATGGAGCGGGCCTCGCTCGCCAGCGTCTGGAACATCCCGGTGCTGGAAGGGCGCACCGAGCCGTCCTCCTTGTTGGGCGGGTACATGCCGATCATGGACACATAGCCGCCCAGCGGGAGCGCCTTGAACCCGTACTCGGTCTCACCCTTTTTGGTCGACCAGAGGGTGGGGCCGAAGCCGATCATGTACTTGGTGACGCGCACCTTGAACAGCTTGGCGGGCACCAGGTGGCCCACCTCGTGCAGCGCAATCGATACCGCGATGCCGATCGCCACGAAGACGACACCAAGGATGAAGAGGATGACGGGACTCATGCTTAAAATCTGCTGCTTCCTAGAGACTGCTCACTGCTAAACGTTCGTGGGTGCGCGCACGTGCCCATTTCTCAGCATCGAGCACGGATCCGACCGTTAGCTCGGAGGAACCCGAATGTTCGCTGAGGACGGCCTCGATGGTGTCCACGATGTCCGTGAACCGGATCCGGCCCGCGTGGAAGGCCATGACGGCTTCCTCGTTGGCGGCGTTGAACACTGCAGGGTACGTGCTTCCCTGCCGCGCAGCGTCCTTGGCAAGCCGGACGGCGGGGAAGGCCTGGGCATCCAGCGGCTCGAACGTCCAGTTGGTGGCCCGGCTCCAGTCGCAGGGCGTAGCCGCGTTGGGCACCCGGTCCGGCCAGCCCAGGCCCAGCGCAATCGGCAGGCGCATGTCCGGCGGGGACGCCTGGGCGATCGTGGAACCGTCCACGAACTGCACCATGGAGTGGATGACGGACTGGGGATGGACCACCACGTCGATCCGGTCCAGGGGGATGTCGAAGAGCAGGTGCGCCTCGATGACTTCAAGTCCCTTGTTCACCAGGCTGGCCGAATTGGTGGTGACCATCAGGCCCATGTCCCAGGTGGGGTGGGCCAGCGCCTCCTCCGGAGTGACGGCGAACAGCTCTTCGCGGGTACGGCCGCGGAAGGGCCCGCCCGAGGCGGTCAGGATGAGCTTGTCCACCTCCGCGGCCGTCCCGGAACGCAGGCACTGCGCGATGGCTGAATGCTCGGAGTCAACCGGCACGATCTGGCCCTCACTGGCCGCGGCCTTGACCAGCGAGCCGCCAACGATCAGGGATTCCTTGTTGGCCAGCGCCAGGATGGCGCCGGACTCCAGCGCGGCAAGGGTCGGCGCCAGTCCGATCGACCCCGTGATGCCGTTGAGCACCACGTCCGCCTCTACGGAAGCGATCCGGGCCGACGCGTCCGGGCCTGCGATGATCTCGGGACGGTACTGCCCAATCCCTGCCGCGCCCGCCGCGTCATTGATCAGGTCCCGGAGGACCCCGGGATCACCTTGGGCGATGCCGACGGCGGCGGCCCGGGTGTGCACTGCCTGCCGGGCGAGGAGTTCGAGGTTGCCGCCTCCGGCGCTCAGCGCCACAACGTCGAAAAGGTGTGGGGCGCCGTCGATGACGTCAATTGCCTGGGTGCCGATGGAACCGGTGGATCCGAGGATGACGATCCTGCGCGGCTGGCCTGTTCTGGGTAGGTCGGGGCCCGAAGTCTGCATTGCTTAAGTATCCCGCACTGCCGGCGGCCACCGGACGGATAGGGATGACGGCCACCGGACGGACCCGGACTGCGGCCGCCGGACGGACGGGGATCAGCGTCGCAGGATGCGGCCTGCCAGCACCTTGACGCGCTTCCCCGCCGGGGTAACGTGGTGCCCGTGGACTGGGCCGCGTGGTTCGATGCGCCGGACTATGAATTCGCCCGGCAGGTGCTGCAGCGCGGTGTCGCCGCACTCTACTTCGTCGCGTTTCTGTCCTCCCTCAACCAGTTCCCCGCTCTTCTCGGCGAGCGCGGCCTCCTTCCTGTTCCGGACTACTTGAAGGGCTTCAGCCGGATGCGCAGGCCCACGCTGTTCCGCTGGCGCTACTCGGACAGGCTGTTCCGGGCGGTCTGTGCAACGGGTCTGGTCATTTCCGGCGTCCTGGTCCTGGGCCTGCCCCAGCTGGGCCCGCCCTGGGTGCCGCTGGCCGCGTTCCTGGCCCTGTGGCTGCTGTACATGTCGGTGGTCAACGTGGGGCAGACGTTCTACGGGTTTGGTTGGGAGATGCTGCTCCTGGAGGCTGGCTTCACTGTCGCGTTCCTGGGCTCGGACCAGACCGATCCGCCCCGGACCGTCCTGATCCTGGTGGCCTGGCTGGTGTTCCGGCTGGAATTCGGTGCCGGCATGATCAAGATCCGCGGCGGCCGGGAATGGCGCGACCTCACCGCCCTCTACTACCACCACGAGACCCAGCCGATGCCGGGCCCGTTAAGCCGGCAGGCCCATCTGCTGCCCAAGCCCTTCCACCGGCTGGAGGTGGTGGGCAACCACTTCGCCCAGCTGGTGGTGCCGTTCTTCCTCTTCGCGCCGCAGCCGCTGGGCAGCACCGCCGCCGGAATCATCATCTTCACGCAGCTGTGGCTGGTGGCCAGCGGCAATTTCGCCTGGCTGAACTGGATTGCGATTGTGCTGGCCTTTGCCGGGGTCAGCGATCCCGTGGCCCACGCGGTGCTGCCGTTCATTCCGCTGGACTGGCACAGCACCGGGGAGACACCGCTGTGGTGGCTCCTCATCACGCTGGCCGCGTCCCTGCTCCTGGTGGTCCTCAGCTACGGGCCCATCAAGAACCTGTTCTCCCACTACCAGCTGATGAACGCCAGCTTCAACCGCTGGCAGCTGGTGAACACGTACGGCGCGTTCGGCACGGTAACCAAGCAGCGCGTCGAGGTGGCGGTGGAGGGCACACTGGACGAGGAGCCGGATGAAGCGGCCGACTGGCGCGAATACGGCTTCAAGGGGAAGCCGGGCGACGTGCGCAGGCTGCCCCGGCAGTGGGCCCCGTACCACCTGCGGCTGGATTGGCTCATGTGGTTCCTGCCCCTGCGCACGGTCCACGAGGAGTGGTTTTACGCCTTCCTGGGCAAGCTGCTGGAGGCGGACGCAGCCATGCTGCGGCTCCTGCGCACTGACCCGTTCGACGGCGAGCGCCCCCGTTGGGTGCGCGCCCGCACCTATCTGTACCGTTTCGCCACCCGCGCGGAGTTCCGGGAGACCGGCCAGCGCTGGATCCGGACACCGCTCTACGAGGCGATCCCGCCCATTTCGCTGCGGGCAGGGAAATGATTGCTGCCGGGGCTCGTTCTACGTGGCGCGGCGGAGCACCGACTCCGCGTGCCGCAGGATGGGTCCATCGATCATCCGGCCCTGGTACTGGAACACGCCGGCCCCCGCTGCGCGCGCCGCGTCCAGCAGTTCCGTAGCAGCGGCCACGTCCTCGCCCGAGGGTGCGTAGGCGGCCCGGACGGCGCTCACCTGGCTGGGGTGGATGCAGGCCTTGGAACCGAAGCCCGAGGCGGCGGCGTCCCGGGCCTCCGCGGCCAGCCCGTCAAGGTCCGGGATGTTCACGTACACGGCGTCCACGGCCTGTTTGCCGGACGCGCCGGCTGCCAGCAGCACGGCGGAGCGGGCGTGCAGGGCAACGGCGCGGTAGCCGCCGTCGTCATTCCTGCTGGACGTGCCGCCGAGGGAGGCGAGCAGGTCTTCGGCCCCCCACATCATGGCCACCACGTTGGGTTCGGCAGCAATGGCGGGTGCGTGGACCACGCCGGCGGCCGTCTCGCACAGGGCAATCACGTGGAAGTCCGGCAGGGCCCGGAGCTGGCTGACGCTCTCCGCCTTGGCGAGCATGACGGTGCGGTAAGGCGTGTGGGCCAGGCAGTGCAGATCCTTCTCGAAGTCCTCCGTACCGGCCGGGTTGATCCGGATGATGGTCCGGCTGGGATCCAGCTCCGGCCCGTCACCGGAGCCGCCGAGCTGGGCCAGGATGGCGCCGCGTGCCCGCTGTTTGTCCGGCGCGGCGACGGCATCCTCAAGATCCAGGATGACGGCGTCGGCGCGCTCGGCAGCCTTCTGGAAGCGCTCCGGGCGATCGGCGGGGCAGAAAAGCAGGGCGGGTCCCATCACAAAAGTCATACTGCCATTGTCCGATTATTTGCCCCGCTGCGCCTCTATATGTGCCTCGCGCGTCCACATCAGGCAGCTTCGCGTGGCCAGCGCCACCACCGTTCCGTCCTGGTTGCGCCCGGTGTGCTCCATGGTGACGACGCCCTGCCCCGGCCGTGACCCGGAGAGCCGTTTGCCGGTGATGACGGTCTCCGTATAGAGGGTGTCACCGTGGTGGAGCGGGTGCGGGAAGGAGACGTCCGTCAGCCCCAGCTGCGCAATGATGGTGCCCTGGGTCAGCTGGGCGACGGACTGGCCCACCACGGTGGCCAGCGTGAACATGGAATTCACCAGCCGCTGCCCGAAGGGCTGTTCCGCGCTCCAGGCCGCGTCAAGATGCAGCCCCTGCGTGTTCATGGTCATGGTGGTGAACAGCACGTTGTCCGTCTCCGTGACGGTCCGGCCGGGGCGGTGGGCGTAAACGACGTTTTGCTCGAGTTCCTCGAAGTAGAGCCCGCGCTGCTCGATGACCCGCGCGTTGCCGGTGGTCGCGTCTGCCGGCTCGGCGCTCATACGGTGAGTTCCTGGTCTTCCTCGAACAGCTCCGCCCCGGTGGCCGCGGCAATGTCCTCCGCCGAGACGTTGGGTGCCAGCTCGCGCAGCACCAGGCGGGATCCGCCGGCATCAGCCACGACGTCGAGGACGCCGAGGTCGGTGATGATGCGGTCCACGCACGCCCTGCCCGTCAGCGGCAGCGAGCAGCGTTCCACGATCTTCGGCTTTCCGCTCCGGTCCACGTGCTCCATCATGACGATCACCTTCTTGGCGCCGAAGACCAGGTCCATGGCACCGCCCATCCCCTTGACCATCTTTCCCGGGATCATCCAGTTGGCCAGGTCCCCGTTGGCGGCCACCTCCATGGCGCCGAGCACCGCCACGTCCACGTGCCCGCCGCGGATCATGCCGAAGGACTGGGCGGAATCGAAGAACGCAGCGCCCTTGTTGACGGTGACCGTTTCCTTCCCGGCGTTGATGAGGTCCGGATCCACCTCGTCCTCGCCGGGATAAGGGCCGACGCCGAGGATGCCGTTTTCGGAGTGCAGGACCACTTCAACGCCCGCCGGAATGTAGTTGGGGATGAGCGTGGGCATGCCGATGCCGAGGTTCACGTACTGCCCGTTGCTCAGCTCCTGGGCCACCCGGGCGGCGAGCTCATTGCGGGTCCAGCCCTTGCCCTCGGGATGCGATGAGGCGGCCCGGCGGTATTCGTGGCGTACGGCCTCGGGGCGTGGCGGCTGCCCCTCTGCGTTGTTCAGGTCCATGGCTACGCTCCTGCCTGTTCGCCGGTTCCGGTGCTTGCCGGCGCGGACAGTGCGACGGTCCGCTTCTCGATGCGCTTCTCGGACTCGGGCACCACGACCACCCGCTGGACGAAGATGCCCGGCAGGTGGACGTGTTCCGGATCCAGCTCGCCCGGCTCCACGAGCTCCTCCACCTCTGCGATGGTGATCCGGCCCGCCATGGCGCACAGGGGGTTGAAGTTCATGGCCGTGGCGTGGAAGACGAGGTTCCCGTGGCGGTCTCCCTTCCAGGCATGGACCAGCCCGTAGTCGGGGGTCAGTGATTCCTCCAGGACGTAGTCGACGCCGCCGAAGCTCCGCACTTCCTTCGGCGGGGACGCGATGGCGATGCCGCCGTCGGCGTCGTATTTCTGCGGCAGGCCGCCGTCGGACACCTGGGTGCCGACGCCCGCCTTCGTGTAAAAGGCGGGGATGCCGGCGCCGCCGGCGCGCAGCTTTTCGGCGAGGGTGCCCTGCGGGGTGAGGACCACTTCCAGTTCGCCGGCGAGGTACTGCCGGGCAAACTCCTTGTTCTCGCCCACGTACGAGCTGACTGTCCGCCGGATCCTGCCGTCCCGCAGGAGGACCCCCAGGCCCCAGTCGTCCACGCCGCAGTTGTTGCTGACGGTCTCCAGGTCCGTGGTGCCGCGCCGGTGGAGGGCGTCTATGAGCGCCACCGGGATCCCGCACAGTCCAAAACCCCCGACGGCGAGCGACGCGCCGTCGGAAATGTCCGCGACCGCTTCGTCAGCGCTGGCAACAACCTTGTCAATCATCGTTGATCCTTTCGGCGTCTCCACAGACTCTCGACAGACCCGGCCACTGGGCCCGTTACAGCCCGAGTTCCCTTGCGATGAGCATCAACTGGACCTCCGTGGTGCCCTCCCCGACCTCCAGGATCTTGGAGTCCCGGTAGTGGCGCGCCACGGTGAACTCGTTGATGAAGCCATAGCCGCCGAATACCTGGGTGGCATCCCGCGCGTTGTCCATGGCCGCCTCGCCTGCGACCATCTTAGCTATGGCCGCCTGGGTCTTGAACGGCTTGCCGGCGAGCATCCTGGCGGCCGCATCGTAGTAGGTCAGACGGGCTGTGTGGGCGCGTGCCTGCATGCGGGCGATCTTGAAGGAGATGGCCTGGTGCTTGCCGATATTGGTCCCGAAGGCGCTGCGGTCCTTGGCATAGCGGACCGACAGATCCACGCAGCCCTGCGCGGCGCCGGTGGCAAGGGCCGCGATGGCGATCCTGCCCTCATCCAGGATGGACAGGAAGTTCGCGTAGCCGCGGCCCCGCTCCCCCAGCAGGTTCGCCTCGGGTACAGTGACGTCCCGCAGGGTCAGGGGGTGCGTGTCCGAGGCATTCCAGCCCACCTTGTTGTACGCCTTTTCCGCCTTGAAGCCGGGCGTGTCGGTGGGCACCAGGATGGTGGAGATCTCCTTCTTGATGCTGCCGTCCTTGCGCTCCTGCTGGCCGGTGACGGCGGTGACGGTCACCAGCCTGCTGATGTCCGTTCCGGAGTTGGTGATGAATTCCTTGTTGCCGTTGATGACCCAGTTTTTTTCCTCTCCGCTGTCCTCGAGCCGGGCCGTGGTCTTGGTGCCGCCGGCGTCGGAGCCGGCTTCGGGTTCGGTCAGGCCGAAGCCGGCGAGCGCCTTTCCGGATGCGAGCAGCGGCAGCCACTCCTGCTTCTGGGCCTCGGTGCCGAAGCGAAAGACTGGCATGGCGCCGAGCGAAACACCGGCCTCGAGCGTGATGGCGACTGACTGGTCCACCCGCCCCAGCTGCTCCAGCGCCAGCGCCAGCGCGAAGTAGTCGCCGCCCATGCCGCCGTACTCCTCCGGGAACGGCAGGCCGAACAGCCCCATGCCGGCCATCTGGGCCACCACCTCATAGGGGAAGCTGTGCTCCTCATCGTGCTTGGTGGACACGGGGGCCACCACCTCGTCGGCGAATTCGCGGACGGTCTTGCTGAGGTCCTGGTACTCCTCGCTGAGGTCAAAATCGGCCATGGCTAGGCCTCCTTACGTTCATCTGTTGGATCGTGGATTGCGGCACCCGCCGCTTCGGGGTCCGCCTTTTCAAGGTCGGCCGGCCGGTCCGCGTGGATGGTGGCGACGACCTGGCCGGCCTTGACCAGGTCACCTGTGGCGGCGCTGATGTGGACGGTGCCGGCGACTTCGGCCGCGAGCTGGTGCTCCATCTTCATGGCCTCCACGGACAGGAGCACCTGGCCGGCCTCCACCGTGTCGCCGCTGCTCACGGAGACGGACACCACGGTTCCGGGCATCGGTGAGCGCACCTCCGGGTCGGCGGCACCTTCCTCCCGCTCGGTGGCCGCCAGCACGCGCTCCAGGAGGGTCTCACGGGTGAGGACTTCGAGGCGGCAGGACCAGCCGCCGCTGCCAAGGAAGAGCTCCGACAGGATGCGGGGATCGGGCTCCATCCAGCCCCGCGCGGGGGGACCTGTGTGAACGGGTGCGACGGCGTAACGGCTGACCTCGCCGTTAAGGGTGAGCACCGGAAGGTGGCGGCCCGTGAACTCCAGCAGGGCCGTGAGCCGGCGGCCTCCGTTCACACTCACCGTGGTCTGTTCACCGGCGGCGGAAGGCCACACCTTCACTGTGGCAACGCCGCCTTCGGGGGTTCCCAGGTTGATCTGCCGCGGGGCCGCGGCTCCGATTCGCCAGCCGTCGCGGCGCTTCCACGCGTTGCCTTCGGGTTCCGGTTGCTTCGCTTCCTCCTCGGCGGCCAATGCGTACAGGGCCGCGGCCACCAGTTCGGCGTCACCCGCACGGCGGAACGCAAACTGCGGCATCTTGCGCTCGATCAGGCCGGTATCGAGGCGGCCGGCGCGGACGTCGTCGTCATTGATCAGCAGGCGCAGGTATTCCACGTTGGTGTCGATTCCCAGCGCGGTGTACCCGGCCAGCGCCTCGTCCAGGTTGTCCAGGGCCACCTTGCGGTCCCCGCCCCAGGCGATGACCTTGGAAATCATCGGGTCATAGTTGGAGGAGATCTCCAGTCCATCCAGCAAGGCCGAGTCCACCCGGATGCGTCCCCGGGCTGTTTCGACTTCGACGCGGGCGCCGGCGCCGGGGCGGGGGGCGGGGCCGGGGACCTCGTCCAGCAGAAGCACTGTTCCTGCAGACGGCAGGAAGTTCTTCTCCGGGGTCTCGGCGTAGACGCGCGCCTCCACGGCATGGCCATTGAGTACGACGTCGTCCTGCGCGACGGTGAGCACCTCACCGGCGGCGATGCGCACCTGCCACTCGACGAGGTCGACGCCTGTGACCATTTCCGTCACCGGATGCTCCACCTGGAGCCGGGTGTTCATTTCCATGAAGAAGAACTCGTCCGGTGAGTCGTCCGAAACGAGGAACTCCACGGTGCCGGCGCCTGTGTAGTGGACGCTGCGGGCGGCCTGGCAGGCGGCCTCGCCGATCTTCGCGCGGACGGCCTCGCCGTCGGGCAGTGATTCCAGCAGCGGCGACGGCGACTCCTCGATGACCTTCTGGTGCCTCCGCTGCAGGGAGCACTCACGCTCCCCCAGGTGGATGACGTTGCCGTGGGCGTCGGCCAGGACCTGCACCTCGATGTGCCGCGGGGACGTCACCAGGCGTTCCAGGAACAGGGTGTCGTCTCCGAACGCGCCCGCAGCCACCCGCCGTGCGGTGGCCAGGGCGGCCGGCAGGTCCCCGGGCCGGTCCACGGCATGCATTCCCTTGCCGCCGCCGCCCGCAGAGGGCTTGATCAGCAGGGGGAAACCCACGGCCGGGGCGGCGGCGATGAGTTCCGCATCAGTCATGCCGGGTTCGGCGACGCCCGGGACCACGGGAACGCCATACCCGGCCACGTGGTTCTTCGAGCGGATCTTGTCCCCCATGACATCCAAGGCCTCGACCCCGGGGCCGATGAAGGCGATGCCGGCGGCTTCCAGTGCACGGGCGAAGTCGGCATTCTCGCTCAGGAAGCCGTAGCCGGGGTGAACCGCCTCGGCTCCGGTGTCCTGGCAGGCCCTGATGATGGCCTCGATGCTGAGGTAGCTCTGGGCCGCCGCGGCGGGGCCGATCCGGACGGCAGTGTCGGCCTCGCGCACGTGGCGGGCACCGGCGTCGGCGTCGCTGTAGACCGCAACCGAGCGGATGCCCATGGCCCTCAGGGTCCTGATCACCCGGCAGGCAATCTCGCCGCGGTTGGCCACCAGGACGGTGCGGAACAAAGTTTCGGCAGTCATCCCGGGCTCACATTCGGAAGAGGCCGAAGGAGGACTCCGGCAGCGGGACGCGGGACACGACATCGAGGGCCAGACCCAGCACCGTGCGGGTCTCCGCGGGGTCGATCACGCCGTCGTCCCACAGGCGCGCGGTGGAGTAGTAGGGGCTGCCCTGGTCCTCGTACTGCTGCCGGATGGGGGCCTTGAACGCCTCTTCATCCGCGGCGGACCACTCCTGCCCGGCCGCCTCGTACTGGTCGCGCTTGACGGTGGCCAAAACGCTGGATGCCTGGTTGCCGCCCATGACGGAGATCCTGCTGGCAGGCCACATCCACAGGAAGCGCGGCGAATACGCCCGGCCGCACATCGAGTAGTTGCCGGCGCCGAAGGACCCGCCGATCACCACGGTCAGCTTTGGCACGCGCGTGGTGGCCACGGCCGTGACCATCTTGGCGCCGTTCTTGGCGATCCCGCCCTGCTCGTAGTCCTTGCCCACCATGAAGCCGGAGATGTTCTGCAGGAAGAGCAGCGGAATGCCCCGCTGGTCGCACAGTTCGATGAAGTGGGCGCCCTTGAGCGCCGACTCACTGAACAGCACCCCGTTGTTGGCCACAATGCCCACGGGATGTCCGTGAAGCCTGGCGAAGCCGGTCACCAGGGTGGGGCCATAGTTTTTCTTGAACTCGTGGAAGCGGCTGCCGTCCACCAGGCGGGCGATCACCTCGCGGACGTCGTACTGCGCGTTGACGTCCGTGGGCACGGCGCCGTAAAGCTGGCCGGGCCCGGCAGCCGGTTCGACCGAGGCGTCCACGTCCCAGACGGGCTCGGCAGGTACGGGCAGTGTCGCGACGATGTCGCGGACGATCTGCAGGGCGTGCTCATCGTTCTCGGCAAGGTGGTCAGTAACCCCGGAAATCCGCGAATGCACATCACCGCCGCCAAGCTCCTCAGCGCTGACGATCTCGCCGATGGCCGCCTTCACGAGGGGCGGACCGCCCAGGAAGATGGTTCCCTGGTTCCGGACAATCACTGTTTCATCGCTCATCGCTGGAACGTAGGCGCCGCCCGCGGTGCAGGAGCCCAGGACGGCCGCGATCTGGGGAATCCGCGCGGCCGACATTCTGGCCTGGTTGTAAAAGATCCGGCCGAAATGGTCCCGGTCCGGGAAGACCTCGTCCTGTTTGGGGAGGAAGGCACCGCCCGAGTCCACGAGGTAGACGCACGGGAGCCGGTTTTCGAGCGCAATTTCCTGGGCCCGAAGGTGCTTCTTCACCGTCATTGGATAGTAGGTGCCGCCCTTGACGGTGGCGTCATTGGAGATGACCAGCACGTGGCGGCCGTGGACCAGGCCGATGCCTGCGATGATGCCGGCGCCCGGCGAATCGTCGTTGTACATGCCGTTCGCCGCCAGCGGGGCAATCTCGAGAAAGGGGCTGCCGTCGTCGAGCAGCCGGTCGATCCTTTCCCGGGGAAGCAGCTTGCCGCGGGCCATGTGCCGCTCGCGGGACTTTTCCGGCCCGCCCAGGGCCGCGGCGGCAAGACGTTTCCGCAGCTCGTCGGCGAGCGCGCGCTGCGCAAGGCTGTTGGCCTCAAATGCGCTGCCGGCGGTATCCAGCCGGCTGGCGAGTGTCTCCATTGACCGCTTCCATTCCCGGGCACTTCCGGCGGCAGTCCTGCCGCATTTCGGTTAGTGCCTCGTAACTGAGTTTAGGTTAGTCTCTAGTAACTGTGATGTCCAACACAGGATGTTGGTAGAGTTCTTGGGGTTTCGAGGAGGAAATGTGCCCACCACAGATCACGGAGAGCTCACCACTGCCGGCCGGGCCGCGGCCAGCGAGGAGACACCATCCGGCCCTGATACAACAGCAGGCCCGACGCAGCGCAGCCGGGCGAAGGAGTCCCGCCGGCAGGCGCTGCTGTCCGCGGCGGCCTCGCTCTTCGCCGTTGACGGGTTCAACAAGGTCTCCCTCGAGGACCTTGGCGCCGCGGCAGGCGTGAGCGGACCCGCCGTGTATCGCCACTTCCCGGGCAAGCAGGCCGTGCTGGGCGCATTACTGCTCACCGTCAGCCAGGACCTGCTCGACGGCGGCCGCCACGTGGTTGCCGACGCGCCCGAACCCTCCGCCGCATTGGCCCGGCTGGTGCAGTTCCATGTTGACTTTGCCCTCAGCAACCCCGACGTGATCCGGGTGCAGGACAGGGATTTCAGCAACCTGGCCAGTGAGGACCAGGCACAGGTGCGGGCCCTGCAGCGCAGCTACGTGGAGGTGTGGGTGGACGTGCTCGCCGGCATCCACGGCACCACAGACACGGCAGAACTGCGCATGCGCGCCCACGCCACCTTCGGCCTCATCAACTCCACGCCGCACTCCGTCCGCAACCACGGCCGGCGGATGGCCATCAAGTCGGCGCGCCCGCTCCTGGAGAACATGGCGCTGGCGGCCCTGCTGGTGACGGCCAGCCCGCTCGCCCGCTGACCCCGCAACTCCGGCATTCCGCGGCCAGGCGGCGCGGCGAACCCTCGCGAGGCCGAAACGGGGCACTTCGACACGGACACGCCGAAGTTTGGGCGATTTGATTCCGCTTCCGGCTTCAAAGTGCCCCGTTTTGGTTGCAGGCTCCTGCAATACACCCGGAATCAGGCCATTGCGAAGGCCATGCCGGGGTCCGCGAGGAGGGCGCCAACGTCAGCCAGGAACCTGGATCCCTGCTCGCCGTCCACCAGCCGGTGGTCGAAGGACAGGCTCAGCGTCATGACCTGCCTCAGCGCGACCTGGTCCTGGTACTCCCTGGGGGCCTTGCGTACGGCGCCCATGGCGAGGATCGCGGCCTCCCCCGGGTTGAGGATGGGCGTGCCGGCGTCGATCCCGAAGACACCGATGTTGGTGATGGAGATGGTCCCGCCCGAAAGATCCTCCGGGCTGCTTTTGCCGGCCCTCGCGGTGTCCGTCAGTTCCGCGAGCGCCGTGGAGAGGTCCACGAGCGCCAGGCGGTCGGCATCCTTGATGTTGGGAACGGTGAGCCCGCGCGGGGTTGCGGCCGCGATGCCAAGGTTCACGTAGTTGAACTGCACGATCTCCTGGTTGGCTTCGTCCCATTTCGCATTGAGCCCGGGATTGCGGCGGAGCGCGATCAGGACGGCCTTGGCCACGAGGGTCAGCGGCGTCAGCTTGTGGCCGGCGAAGGCCTTGCCCTCCTTGAGACGGGCCAGCAGCTCCATGGCGGGAGTGACGTCCACTGTGAGGAATTCCGTCACATGCGGCGCCGTGAAGGCACTGCTGACCATGGCGGCGGCCGTGAATTTGCGCACACCCTTGATCGGAGTCCGGACCTCACGCTCACCCTGTACCGGCGCTGCCTGGGGTGCACCTGGTTGTGCTGCCAACCCATGGGCTGCTGAGGGAAGGTCCCCGCCGCCCACGAAGTTGCGGACATCGTCGCGGGTAATCAGTCCGCTGGGGCCGGTTCCCGCAACCCTCTCCAGTTCCACACCCAGGTCCTTGGCCAGCTTCCGGACGGGCGGCGTGGAACGGGGCCGCTCGGCGGGCCTGGTTTCGACCGGCTTGGTTTCGATGGGCTCAACCGCGGCGGCTTTGGTTTCGACCGACTTGGTTTCGACAGGCTCCACCACCGGTGAAGGCAGCGTGCGCTGGCGGCGGACGGGACGGCCGGTGCTTTCGACGACGGCGCCGTACCCGACGAGGTTGGGTTCCCTCTTGGGGGGCGCCGCCTCAGCCGGAGCGGCAGCGGCAGGCGGGCTGCCGGCGTCGTCCGTTACCTCGAACGAGACGATCGGCTTGCCCACCTCCACAACGGTTCCCGGCTGCTCGTGCAGGGCCGTAATGACGCCGGCGAACGGGGAGGGCAGTTCCACCACCGCCTTGGCGGTCTCCACCTCGGCAATGACCTGGTTCAGGCTGACGGTATCCCCGACCCCCACCTTCCAGCTGATGATTTCGGATTCGGTCAGTCCTTCGCCGAGATCGGGCAGCCGGAATTCCTTGATCATGGTGGCGGTCATCCTTCCAGCCCGCTCAGCGAATTCGGCCGGCCCAGCGCACGGTCCACGCCGTCGAGAATCCGGTCCAGATCCGGAAGGTGGTGCATCTCCACCCTCGAATAGGGGTACGGCACGTCAAACCCGGTGACGCGGACGGGTGCCGCCTCCAGGTGGTAGAAGCAGCGCTCGGTGATGCTGGCCGCAACCTCCGCCCCAAGCCCGCCGGACTGCCCGGCCTCGTGGGTGATCACCAGCCTGCCCGTCTTGCGGACCGAGGCCTCCACGGTGGCGAAGTCCACGGGAGCCAGCGAGCGCAGGTCAATGACCTCTACTGAGACGCCCTCGTCCGCGGCCGCCGTGGCAGCATCGCGGGCAGTCTTCACCAGCGGCCCGTAGGCGATCAACGTGACATCGCTTCCGTCCGTGACCACCCTGGCCTGGCCCATCGGCGGGGCTGCCGCAGGATCGAGTGCCTCATCCACCTCGCCTTTGTCGTGGTAGCGGCGCTTGGGCTCAAAGAACACGACAGGGTCATCGCAAGAAATCGCCTGCTGGATCATGGTGTGGGCGTCCTGCGGGCTGGCCGGGGTGACCACGCGCAGGCCTGCCGTGTGCGCGAAGTAGGCCTCGGGCGACTCGGAGTGGTGTTCCGGCGACCCGATGCCGCCGCCGAACGGGATGCGGATGGTGATGGGCATTTTCACGGCGCCCCGGCTGCGGTAATGCATTTTCGCCACCTGGGAAACGATCTGGTCGAAGGCCGGATAGACGAAGCCGTCGAACTGGATTTCCACCACCGGCCGGTACCCGCGGTAGGCCAGGCCAACGGCGGTGCCCACGATCCCGGACTCGGCCAGGGGCGTGTCCACGACGCGGTGCTTGCCGAAGTCCTTCTGCAGCCCGTCCGTCACGCGGAAGACGCCACCCAGGGTGCCGATGTCCTCGCCCATGAGGACCACTTTGGGATCGTTGTCGAGGGATCTGCGAAGGCCGGAGTTTATTGCCCGCGCAAAGGTCATCTGCGTCATCAGCGCGCACCTTCTTCTTGGGTTGCCGCTGCGGGATCGCCGAAGCTGGCAAGGTAACGGGAGTAGTGCTCCTGCTGGCGGTCCAGCCAGGAGTTGGGGGTGCTGTAGACGTGCTTGAAGACGTCGAGGGGTTCGGGGTCCGGCATGCCAACGCAGCCGGCACGCAGTTCGCGGGCGACGGCGTCAGCCTTGGTCCGCACGCCGGCTTCGAACTCGTCGGTGAACAGGCCCTTCCGGTCAAGCAGCGCATGGACCCGGCCGATGGGATCCTTGTCCGCCCAGTCTTCCAGTTCGTTGGGGTCGCGGTAGCGGGTGGGGTCATCCGCCGTCGTATGCGGTCCCATCCGGTAGGTGACAGCCTCGATGAAGGTGGGGCCGCCGCCGCGGCGGGCACGGTCAAGGGCGACCCTCGTGGCTGCCATAACTGCCAGGACGTCGTTGCCGTCAACGCGCATGCTGGGGATTCCGAATCCGGCCCCGCGTTCCACCAGCTGGGTGTGGGACTGGAGGCGTACCGGTTCGGAGATGGCCCAATGGTTGTTCTGGCAGAAGAAGACGAGGGGGACCTGGAAGCTGGCGGCGAAGACCATGGCCTCGTTGACGTCGCCCTCGCTGGTGGCTCCGTCGCCGAAGTACACAATCGCCGCGGAATCGGCGCCGTCGTTCTGGATTCCCATAGCGTAGCCGGTGGCATGCAGCGTCTGCGCGCCGATGACGATCTGCGGAATGGCCATGTTGACCGTGTAGGGGTCCCAGCCGCCGGAGGCCGCGCCGCGCCAGACACGCAGAATGTCCGCCAGGTCGACCCCGCGGCAGTAAGCCACCCCGTTCTCGCGGTAGCTGGGGAAAATAAAGTCGTCATCCCGCAGGGCCCGCACGGAGCCCACCTGCGAGGCCTCCTGCCCCAGCAGCGGCGGCCAGAGGCCCAGCTCACCCTGGCGCTGCAGGGCAGTAGCCTCTTTATCGATCCGCCGGATCACCACCAGGTCCTCATAGAGCGAGCACAGCTGCTCGTCTGATACGTCCCTGACCCAGGGGTCATACTCCGGATGGCTGACGCGCTCCCCCGCGGGGGTGATCAGCTGAACCATGCTGTGGCCCGCGCCACTCTGGTGCCCTGCCTCGTTGTCCCGGCCGGCGGTTGTTCCGCCCTGGCCCGCATCGTCTGTCACCACTGTTGCCGCAACCTTCTGACGTCGTGTAACCATCCCGCGGCAGGACTTGTGATACCGCCGCATTCCGGCCTCCCGGGCGCCTTTGCCCCGGTTAATTGTGACCATACTCACAATGTTCAACTGGTACAACCACTGCGGCAGAAACTGAGCAGAATGCACTGTTTGACGGACTCAGACCGTGCTAGCCTTGCGCATTATGCAAGCTTTGGATGGCACTGACACCCGGCTGCTCTCCGCCTTGGCACAGGATCCCCGCCGTACTGTAGTGGCCCTCGCGCAGAAGCTGGGCCTGTCCCGCAACACGGTCCAGGCGCGCATGGCCCAGCTCGAAAAGAAGCACGCCTTCCTCTCATTCGAGCGGCGCATCAATCCGGTATCCCTGGGCTATCCGCTCATGGCTTTCATCTCGGTCCACGTCCAGCAGCAAAAGCTCGGCTCCCTCGCCGATGAGCTGGCGGCCGTGCCGGAGATCCTCGAGGGCTACGGGCTGACTGGCTCAGCGGACCTGCTGCTGCGCGTGGTGGCGCTGGACGCCGAAGACCTCTTCCGGATCAACGGGAAGATCCTTGCCTGCGACGGCGTGGAGCGGACCGATACTGCCTTGGCCATGGGGGAACTGATCCCCTTCCGGATCCAGCCGCTGCTTGACCGCAACTCGGCGGACGACTGAGCGCCGACGGGCTGGCTGTAACCACGGGAAAACATCGCGGTTCCCGGGCGCGGGCGCTATAGGCTATTCCACAAAAGTGACCGGGCGCCGGCGTGCCCGTTAGCAGGAGTGCCGCTGGTGCGGTGCCGGAAAGGCCACCCTTGAGCAATCCCCCGCTCCCCCCGCAGCAGCCGGGCGGGCAACAGCCCGCGCCGCAGCAGCCGAGTCCCTACCAGCTCGGCCCCTACCAGCAGGGCGGGCGACAGCCCGGCCCGCAGCAGCCGGCTCCGAACCAGCCCGATCCGCAGCAGCCACTTGGACGGCGGCCGCTGCCGCCTTCTCCGTTCGGTTTGCCGGGCCTGCCGCCGGCCAGAAGCCGCAAGGGCGTCTGGATCGTCGTGGGCATTGTGGCAGGCGTGCTCCTGCTGGTGCTCGTCGGGGTGCTGCTCCTGGTGAACCTCGTGGGCGGAGCCACCCGGCAGGCCGGGGACCTGGCGGACAGCTTCACCAAGCTGGTCATCGCTGGCGAGACCGACAAGGCCTACAACGACTACATGGACCCCAGCCTCAAAGAGCAGCTGAGCCGCGAGGAGTTCGCGTCCGGCGTCAAGAGCCTCGAGCTGGATCCGTCCTGCACGACGGCCTACGACGACCTCAAAGTCAGCAGCCAGAACGGCAACACCATCGCGGATGTCGCCGGGCTCATCAAGTGCCAGGGCAAGGACGTCGACCTCGTGTACCGCTTCGCCGGCAAGGACGATCTGAAGCTGGTCACCATCCGGCTCCGGCCAAAGTCCTGATCATCTTCCAACCAACCACCCACCCATCCAAGCCAAAACCAGGGCCGAATTGCTTCCGAGGGGTCCCGCCCGGGGACTCCGCACCAAGGCCGTGGCACCTGCCCCGGCCCCAACCGGAAGGACATGGGCCATGCGCAATTCACCCAACCGACTCGTCGCCACAGTTTTCGGAGCCGTCTACCTGCTGGTGGGACTCGTCGGCTTCGCCGTAACCTCGGGAGTGGGCTTCTTCTCCACTGAAGGCGCCAACCTGATCATCTTCGAGATCAATCCCCTGCACAACGTGATCCACCTGGCCATTGGCGCCGCACTGCTCTACGCCGGCGTCAGGGACATCCAGCTGGCGCGCACCGTCAACACCGCGGTAGGTGCCGTGTACCTGCTCGTGGGCATCGTCGGCCTGTTCCTGCTCAGCTCACCGCTCAACATCATTGCCCTCAATGGCGCGGACAACGTACTCCACCTGGCGAGCGCCGTCCTGCTGCTCGGCGTCGGCCTGTCCCTGGACAAGGTCCCCGCCACGGCCCGCGCCTAGCCGAGCCCGGACCCAAAAGATGACGACCAGCCAGGCCATCACGGCAGCCCCGTCAGGGCAGCAAACGTTCCGTGCGGATGCCGTGCGGCTCTTTGCCGGCTTTGCCGGGCTCGGCGCGGCAGCGGTCAACCTGGCCGTCGCCTCCAGCCTTATTGCGGCCACCGGACCTGCCCTTCCCGGGAGGGCGGCCGGTGCCGCGGCTGCCCTCCTCTGGGGAGCAGGCTTGCTGGCGTGGACGGTTGCCGGGCTGGGCAGGGGCCGCTTCCCGCTATCGCGGACCTCCGCCCTCCTGCTGCCCGCCGCTGCCGCCGCCCATCTGGCGGCCCTCGTCCTGGGGATGGGGAGCGGCATGGCCGGACTGGGCATCAGTCACCTCGCCGCCCTGTTGCTGACCCTCATGATCCTTGCGGCCACCTCGTGGCTCGGCCGCAGCTCACCGAAACTTCACACTGAATCCTGCCAGAATGCAGCTGGCCGGCCGGACGCCGGGCGGCTGCTCGCCGCCGCGTTCGCCGGGGCGCTGCTGGTTGCCGCCATTACGACGCCGGGACTCGCAGCGTCGACGGCGGGCCGCTTCGCGGTCCCGCACGGTGAACACACCGGAGGCCACCACGCGCACTGAGCCTTCCGACTCATTCCCGTACGGGGAGGACGCAGCCAGATACGGCAGGAGCCCCCGCGCAGTGCGCGGGAGCTCCTGCCGTGCTAAGGCCAGGCGAGCAAGCTAGTGCTCCACGGCCTTCTCGGCGCCGATCCCGGTCAGCGACCGGACCTCCATTTCCGCCTGCTTGCTGCGGTCCTCCCGCCTCTTGTCCAGGACCGTGCCCACCCAGCCCAGCAGGAAGGCCAGCGGGATGGACACAATCCCCGGGTTGCTCAACGGGAAGATGGCGAAGTTGGCGGTCTTGATCATGGACGTCGCACCGCCCGACACCACCGGTGACAGCGCAATCAGGATGATGGCCGACGCGAGTCCGCCGTACATGCTCCAGACGGCGCCCTGCGTGGTGAACCGGCTCCAGAACAGGGAGTAGATGATGGTGGGCAGGTTGGCGGAGGCTGCCACAGCGAACGCCAGGGCCACCAGGAAGGCCACGTTCTGGCCGTTGGCAAAGATCCCGCCCAGGATGGCGAGGATGCCAATGACCACCACAGTCCGGCGGGCCACCTTGACTTCGGTGTCGGCGTCGGCCTTTCCCTTGGCCATGACGTTGGCATAGATGTCATGCGCGAACGAGGCGGCAGCGGTGATGGTGAGGCCGGCAACCACGGCGAGGATCGTGGCGAAAGCCACGGCCGAGATGAAGCCCAGCAGCAACGGCCCGCCCAGGTGGAAGGCCAGCAGCGGTGCTGCGGAGTTGACGCCGCCGGGGGCGGCCTTGATGGTGTCGGCCCCCACCAGTGCGGCGGCGCCGTAGCCGAGGACCAGCGTGAAGATGTAGAACAGCCCGATCAGCCAGATGGACCACACCACGGACTTGCGGGCTTCCTTGGCGGTGGGCACCGTGTAGAAGCGCATCAGCACGTGCGGCAGCGCGGCGGTGCCCAGCACCAGGGCAAGGCCAAGGGACATGAAGTCCAGCTTGGATGTTGGGGTCTTGCCGTACTGCAGGCCGGGGTTGAGCACTGCCGGGTTGTTGGCTGCCTCGGCCGCGCCGCCCAGCAGGCTGGAGAGGTTGAACCCGTAGATGGCCAGGACCCAGAGTGTCATGACGGCGGCACCGGCGATGAGCAGGATGGCCTTGATGATCTGGACCCAGGTGGTGCCTTTCATGCCGCCGATCAGGACGTACATGATCATCAGGGCGCCGACGACGATGATCACCAGCGCCTGTCCGCCCCAGTCCCCGATGCCGAGCAGGAGCGAGATCAGGCTTCCGGCGCCGGCCATCTGGGCCAGGAGGTAGAAGAAGCAGACGGCGAGCGTGGAGATGGCGGCCGCGATGCGTACCGGGCGCTGCCGGAGGCGAAACGACAGGACATCTGCCATGGTGAATTTGCCCGTGTTCCGGAGCAGTTCGGCCACCAGCAGGAGCGCGACCAGCCACGCGACCAGGAAGCCGATGGAGTACATGAAACCGTCATAGCCGTTGATGGCGATGGCCCCGGTGATGCCCAGGAAGGAAGCCGCGGACAGGTAGTCGCCGGCGATGGCGGTGCCGTTCTGGGAGCCGGTGAAGGATCGGCCGGCGGCGTAGTAATCGGCGGCCGTCTTGTTGTTGCGGCTGGCCCGCAGGACGATGACCATGGTGACCACGACGAACAGGGCGAAGATGCCCATGTTCAGCAGCGTGGTGTCCTTGAGTGCGGCGACGTCGACGGCTGCCGGAATGGCGATCATTTTGATCCTCCGCCCAGTGCGTTGGCGCCGGACTTGTCATACTCGTGGCCTTCAATGCCGTGCCGGATGTCCGCGGCGATCGGGTCCAGGCGCCTGTTCGAGTAGCTGACGTACCAGCCTGTGATGGCGAACGTGGTCACGAACTGCAGCAGGCCCATGATGATGCCGACGTTGATATTGCCCCACACCTTGGTGGACATGAAGTCAACGGCGTAGGCGGCCAGGATGACGTACGCGAAGTACCAGAGCAGGAACGCGATGGCCATGGGGAACACAAAGCTGCGGTGGCGCTTGCGCAGGTCCTTGAACTGCTGCGTGGCCTGGACTTCCTCGAAGTCCGCGGACGCCCCCGCGTCCTGGGTTCGGGCATCTTTACCCATCGTTCCTCCTCATTGGGGCTGGCTCCCACATGGCCGCAGGTCACGGCCAGTGTGACTGTCATCACTGTGCGCCGCTGCGCGCACCTCATGCCAGTGGTTGCCCGCCGCCGGTCGGCCAGCGGCGTCGGTGCTGCGCCAAACGGCGCACGCTACGCTGGCAGCATGCCGGACTCGCCTCTCTATTCCGCGGCCGCCGTGGCCGTGATTGCCCTGGCGGTTGCCGCCGTCGTCGCCATCGGGCTCAAGGTGCTGCGCTCCTTCCGCGAACTGGGCACCGACGCCGAGCGGGCCACCTACAACACCCTCCACGCCGCATCGAAGGCCGGACGGCACCTGCGGACCGGGTTGAACCCCGCAGGGGCAGCGAAAGCCAGCCGCCAACTGCGGACGCTGCTGGGCTGTGACGCGCTGGCCATCCTCGATGTGTCCGGTGTGCTGGCCTGGGACGGAACCGCCGAGGAGCTGCGGCCCGGGCTGCTGGGCCTGGCCGCGGATGTCCTCGCCAGCGGCAGGACGCAGGTGTTCAACGCTGCCGACCTGCGGCTCAGCTCCCCCAAATCCGGATCCGTGGCGGCCGCCGTCGTGGCTCCCGTCCGGGCGGGCTCGCGCGTCGTGGGTGCCGTGGCCGCCTTCGCGCCGCAGGCCGGAGCGGGGCTGGTGCGTGCCACCGCTGAAGTGGCCGACTGGGTGGCAGCGCAGGTGGAGCTGGCCGAGCTGGACGCCTCCCGGACGCTCCTGATGGAAGCCGAGGTGCGGGCCCTCCGCGCCCAGATCAGCCCGCACTTCATCTACAACTCGCTGAACGCGATCGCTTCCTTCATCAACACCGACCCGGCCCGGGCGCGCGAACTCGTGGTGGAGTTCGCGGACTTCACCCGGTACTCGTTCCGGCGGCACGGGGACTTCACCACGCTTGCCGAAGAGCTGCGCTGCATCGACAGGTACCTGCTGCTCGAACGGGCGAGGTTCGGCGAGCGGGTCCAGGTCAGCCTGCGGATCGCGCCGGAGGTGCTGAGCACGGTGATCCCGTTCCTGAGCCTGCAGCCGCTGGTGGAGAATGCTGTCCGGCACGGCCTGGAGGCGAAGGAGGGGCCCGGCCACATCACCATCTCCGCCAACGATTCGGGCGCGTTCGCCGAGGTCACCATCGAGGACGACGGCGTGGGCATGGATCCGGTGCAGCTGCAGTCCATGCTGGCCGGCCACACGGACGGCGAGCATGTGGGCCTGCGGAATGTCGATGCCCGGCTCCGGCAGGTGTACGGGGACGACCACGGCCTGGTGATCGACACGGCTCCCGGAGAGGGCACGCTCATCACCATGCGGGTCCCCAAGTCCCAGCCGGAGCACGATGCCTGAAAATCCTGGCTGGGCCGCCTGGGCCGTGGCGGGGAGCCGGAAAGATAACCTAGGACCATGATTAACGTTCTCGTCGCCGACGACGAGCTGCCCGCGATCGAGGAGCTTGCCTTCCTCCTGGGCCGTGATGAGAGAATCGGCACCATCCTCCGCGCCTCCTCCGGCGCCGAGGCACTGCGGGTCCTCGAAGCGGAGGCGGTGGACGCCGTCTTCCTCGACATCCACATGCCGGCGGTGTCCGGACTGGACATCGCGCGGGCCATTTCCCGCAGCAGCCGCCCGCCCGCCGTCGTTTTTGTCACCGCCGACGAGGACTGCGCCCTGGAGGCATTTGAGCTTGCGGCGGTGGACTATCTGCTGAAGCCCGTGCGGGCCGAGCGGCTGGCCGGCTCCGTGGGCCGGATCAGTGAGCTGATCCGCGACGGCGGTGCGGCGCCGGAGATGATCACCGTGGACCAGGGCGGGACCACCCGGATGATCCGCCGCGACGACGTTACGTACGTCCAGGCACAGGGCGACTATGCCCGTCTTCACACGGCCGACGCCAGCTACCTGATCCGTGTTCCGCTAGCGGACCTCGAACAGCAGTGGGCGGACGCCGGCTTCATCCGTACCCACCGGTCCTACCTGGTGGCCCTGGCCCACGTCTCCCACCTCAGGCTCACCGCCGGCCGCCCCAGCGTCTCCGTCGAGGACGCTGAACTGCCGATCAGCCGCCGGCACCTCCCGGCCGTCCGCGAGAAGCTTGAGGCAACCAGGATCCGGCCGCAGGCATGACCCGCGTCAGGGTCACTGCGCCCCGTTCTGCAGCACGGCCGGCCTCCGGTATCGAGCCCAGGGAGTCCGTCGAGGACTCGGCCGTCGGCCAGGTGTTCGTCCGCTCGCTGATCCGCTCCCAGCTGCGGCTTGCCCTGGTGGTGGCCGGCGGATTCCTGCTGATCCTCGGTGCCTTTCCGCTGCTGCTCGCCGCGATACCGGGCCTCGCCGATACGCGGTTCGCCGGGATCCCCCTGGACTGGCTGCTGCTCGGCGCCGGGATCTACCCCGTGACCGGAATCAGCGCCTGGCTCTACATCCGCAGCGCGGCACGCAACGAGGCCCGCTACCGCGACCTCGCCGGCGAAAGGTGATGCGGCGATGAATCCGGCGGTGGGCATCACGGCTGTGGCTGCTGTTTCCGTGGCGACGGCCGTTATCGGCTTCTACGGACTGCGGATCTCCCGGACCACGGGCGACTTCTACGTCGCCTCCCGGACCGTGCCGCCCTGGTGGAACGCGTCGGCGATCGGCGGGGAGTATCTGTCCGCGGCCAGCTTCCTGGGTGTGGCCGGGCTGATACTGCTGTCCGGCACGGATGCCCTCTGGTATCCAGTGGGCTACACCGCCGGCTACCTGATGCTTCTGCTGTTCGTGGCTGCGCCGCTCCGGCGTTCCGGGGCCTACACCATCCCGGACTTCACAGAAGCCCGGCTCGATTCACGGGCCGTGCGCCGCGTGACCAGCCTGGCTGTGGTCATTGTGGGCTGGCTCTACATCGTTCCGCAGCTGCACGGCGCCGCGCTGACCATCCGGACCACCACGGGGCTGCCCGCCTGGGCGGGCTCAACCGCCGTCGTGGTGGTGGTGTGCCTGACCGTGGTTGCCGGCGGGATGCGCTCGATCACCTTCGTGCAGGCGTTCCAGTATTGGCTCAAGCTCACGGCCCTGGCCGTGCCCCTCATCTTCATTCTGCTGGTGCTGGCAGACAAGGATTCGCCCACTGTGGCGGCGGCGGCCTCCAACCCGGGCGGAGCGGATCCGGCAAGCCCCTATCAGAGCATCTCGCTCCTGGTTGCCCTGTTGTTCGGAACCTTGGGACTGCCGCACGTCCTGGTCCGCTTCTACACCAATCCGGACGGACAGTCGGCGCGCCGGACGACGCTGATCGTGCTGGGCCTGCTGTCTGTGTTCTATCTGTTTCCGACGGCGTATGGACTGGCGGGGCGTCTCTTCGCCCCGGACCTGGCCCGGGCCGGGCAGGCGGACGCCCTGGTGCTGCTGCTGCCGGGCCGTCTCGTCGGCGGCCCGGCAGGCGAGCTGCTGTCCGCCCTGGTGGTGGCAGGCGCATTCGCCGCGTTCCTGTCCACTACGTCCGGCCTGGTGGTCTCGCTGGCCGGCGTGATCAGCCAGGATGTGCTCGGCGGGAGTGTGCGCGGCTTTCGGGTCGCGGCGCTGGTCTCGATCACCGTTCCGCTGGGCCTGGCGCTCATGACGGATTCGCTGGCCCTGGCCGGCAGTGTGGGCCTGGTCTTCGCCTTCACGGCGTCCACGATCTGCCCGGTCCTGCTGCTCGGCATCTGGTGGCGGGGCCTGACCGACGCCGGTGCCATCGCCGGGATGGTGACCGGCGGGCTGCTGTGCGGCGGCGCCATGGTGGCGGGCACTGTCCTTGGGGTAGCGGGGACGCCGCCGTGGCTGGCGCAGCCCGCGGCTTGGACGGTGCCGGCGGCCTTCACCGCGATGGTAGTGACGTCGCGCGCCACCAGTTCCCGGGTGCCGCGAACCATCACCAGGGTGATGACCCGGCTGCACACGCCCGAGCGGCCGCTGGCCACCGAACGCTGAGGCGGCAGGCCGCCGTCGGACGCCGACGCCGGGTGCCGGCGGGCTGTCAGGCCGTCAGTCGATGGCGGCCATCAGCTCGACCACCCGGTCGAGGAACGCGTCCACCTGGGTCTCCTCGTAGCCGTCCTTGCCGACGGCGGGCCGGAAGACGGCCCGGCGGACGTTGTCAACGCTGAGGGGCCTGTCCTGTTCGAGGTAGCCGATCAGGTCCCGGCACAGGCTGTCCACGTCCTTGGTGTTGTAGCTGCGCGACTTTTTCTTGACCGGGTGGCGGAACCTCTCGCCGTCGGGCCGGTGCAGGCGGCCGCGGAGCGTCCCGGACAGCTGGCCGATTTGCCGCAGCCAGGCATCCTCGCCCCGTTCGGCGATGAGGTCGTCCCGCTCCCGGCGGGCGAAGGCATCTTCCAGCCGGTCCAGCGCGGCGTCCACCGCAGTGGCCGAGTATCCGCCCTTGACCGGATCGAAGGACACGGACCTGACGTCGGCGCTTTTGATGGGGTGGGCCGCGGCATCCGGCGTCTCCAGCGATACACGGGCCTGCTGCAGGAACTGGTCCACCTGCTTGGCGTTGTAGCCGTAGTCCGTCCGCGCCACGCGTTCGAACGACGCCGGAATGTGCCGCTTGCTGTCCACTCTCACCATGATTCCTTCGATACTTCTTCGGCGGGTCGTAACCGCATTATTCTAGAGCGTTTCGGAGGGCCGGGTGCCTCTGGGCCCCCAGCGGGAAATGCCGGCTCAGGCCCCGGAGAACAGGACGAACAGCATGAAGGCCACGGGCGACGCGAACACGATCGAGTCCAGCCGGTCCATCACCCCGCCGTGTCCCGGCAGGATGCTGCTCATGTCCTTGACGCCGAGTTCGCGTTTGACCATGGATTCGGAGAGGTCTCCGGCGGTGGCGGCTGCCACCATGCCGATCGCGAGCACAACCCCCACCCACCAGGGCTTGTCCAGCAGGAAGATGCTGGCCAGGATCCCGACGAGCATCGCACCCGCGATGGATCCGGCAAACCCCTCCCAGGACTTTTTCGGGCTGATCTTTGGCGCCATGGGATGCTTGCCCAACCGCGCGCCCACGAGGTACCCGAAGGTGTCGTTGGAAACCACCAGGAGCAGCAGGATGACAATCTGCCACGCGCCCTCGGGAACCACGCCGCCGGGCCACGCGCCTACCGGTGAGGCGCCGCCCTCGACGTGCAGCGGCAGTGCGGCGAAGCTGATCAGGAAGGGCACCCAGGCGAGAGTGAACACCCCCGCGAAAATGCTGCGGGCGGAGCCCGTCGCACTTTCCACCGACCGCCAGAGCAGTACTGCAACGCTGCTTGCGAGCATCGCGAACAGCAGGCTTTCCAGGCCGCCGAAATAGGCCGAGAACGGCATGGCCACCGTGCCCACCATGACCGGCACGATAGGCAGGCGGGTGCCGTTCGCCTCAAGCGCCCGGAAAACCTCCCACACGCCGAAGGCGGCGAAGGTGGTGACCACGGCAACGAAGCCGAGCGGCAGGAAGAGCAGTCCGCCGAGCACCGCAAGGAGCATGGCCAGGCCCACGGCGATTGCCGCCGGCAGGTTGCGCCCAGCCCCGGGCGTGGGGTTGGGCCTGGGCTGGCGGGTCCGGGTTCGGGCCCGCGCACCGGGGGCCTGCTGTGCCTGGCCCATCAGACCTCGAGCAGCTCAGCTTCCTTGCGCTTGAGGAGCTCGTCGATTCCGTCGACGTGCTGCTTGGTGATGACGTCGAGTTCCTTTTCGCCGCGGGTGCCCTCGTCTTCGCCGGCTTCGCCGTCCTTGACGAGGCGGTCCAGGGTTTCCTTGGCCTTGCGGCGGATGTTGCGGATGGACACCTTGGCGTCCTCACCCTTGGACTTGACGATCTTGACGTATTCCTTGCGGCGTTCCTTCGTCAGCTCCGGGATGGTGATGCGGATGACGTTGCCATCGTTGGACGGGTTGGCGCCGACCTCGGAATCGCTCAGCGCACGCTCGATGTCGCGCAGGGCGGTCTTGTCGAACGGCGTGATGAGGATGGTGCGGGCATCCGGGATCGCGAAGGAAGCCAGCTGCTGCAGCGGCGTGGGGGTCCCGTAGTACTCCACCATGACCTTGTTGTACAGGCCGGGGTTTGCCCGCCCGGTGCGGATCGAGGCGAAGTCTTCCTTGGCTACCTCAACCGCCTTGTCCATCTTGTCTCCGGCTTCGAGCAAGGTTTCTTCGATCACGATCTCTCCTCAGAAATTGGTTCCCGGCAAACCGGGGAATTTCACAATCCTGGTCCCGCCCAGTGGGCGGGACCGTCCTAGAAATATCCTAGCTGTAACTAGGGCGTGACCAGCGTTCCGAGCTTTTCGCCGCGGATGGCGCGGGTGACGTTGCCTTCGCCTTCCATGCCGAACACCACCATGGAGAGCTGGTTGTCCTTGCACATGGTCATGGCGGTCTGGTCCATGACGCGGATGTCGCGGCGGAGTGCGTCGTCGTAGCTCAGCTTTTCCAGCTTCTCCGCCGCCGGGTCCTTCTTGGGGTCGGCGGTGTAGACGCCGTCCACGCCGCTCTTGGCCATCAGCACGACGTCGGCGTGCACTTCGAGGGCACGCTGGGCGGCCACAGTGTCGGTGGAGAAGTAGGGCAGGCCTGCTCCGGCCCCGAAGATGACCACGCGGTTCTTTTCCATGTGGCGGATGGCGCGGCGCGGAATGTAGGCCTCGGCCACCTGTCCCATGGTGATGGCGCTCTGGACCCGGGTCTCAACACCGGCCTGTTCCAGGAAGTCCTGCAGGGCGAGGCAGTTCATGACGGTGCCCAGCATGCCCATGTAGTCGGCACGCGAACGGTCCATGCCGCCGTCGGACAGTTCGGCGCCGCGGAAGAAGTTGCCGCCGCCAACCACGATGGCCACCTCGACGTCGGGAACGGCTGCAGCGATCTGCTTGGCTACGGCGCGGACGGTATCGGGGTCGACGCCCAGCTTGCCGCCGCCGAAAACTTCACCGGACAGCTTCAGGAGGACCCGGCGCCTGTGCTTCTCTGACTGGACGGGAGTATTGACGGCTTCCATGATGCCTTCCGGTTGGTGAACTCTGAGCTAGGTTATCGCGCATCCGGCCAGCGCTCACATTCCTATGTGGCCGGTGCATGCAAAAGGGGCGGCCACCGAAGTGGCCACCCCCTTGCGTGTCAGACTAGGAGCCGACGCGGAAACGCGTGAACGCGGTTCCCTTGACGCCGGCCTCTTCGAGGACCTGCGCCACAGTCTTCTTGGCGTCCTTGGCGAAAGCCTGGTCAACCAGGACCTCACCCTTGTAGAAGCCGGTAACGCGGCCTTCGACGATCTTGGTCAGGGCAGCTTCGGGCTTGCCTTCGGCCTTGGCCGTCTCCTCGGCGATGCGGCGCTCGGATTCGACCAGCTCGGCCGGAACGTCCTCGCGGGAGAGGTAGTTCGGGGACATGGCGGCGATGTGCACGGCAACGTCGTGGGCTGCGGTGCCGGCTGCTTCGCCTTCGCCGTCAACGGCGAACAGGACGCCGACCTGGGCCGGGAGGTCCTTGGATGTCTTGTGCAGGTAAGCGTCAACCGTGGCACCCTCGATGCGGGCGATGCGGCGGACAACAACCTTCTCGCCGAGGACAGCGCCCTCTTCGATGACAACCTCGGACAGCGGCTTGCCGTCAACGTCGGTGGCGAGCAGGGTCTCGAGGTCGGCAGCGCCGGACTCGACGGCGACGGCCAGGACCTTGTCAGCCAGCTGGATGAACTTGTCAGCCTTGGCGACGAAGTCGGTCTCGCAGTTGACCTCGATCATTACGCCAACGCCGCCGTCAACCTTGGCAGCAACCAGGCCTTCAGCGGTGGAGCGGCCTTCGCGCTTGGTGGCGCCCTTCAGGCCCTTGATGCGGATGATCTCGATTGCCTTCTCGGCGTCGCCGTTGGCTTCGTCGAGAGCCTTCTTGACATCCATCATGCCGGCGCCGGTGCGCTCGCGCAGAGCCTTGATATCAGCGGCAGTGTAGTTCGCCATGTGAACCCCTCTGTCTAGAAAATTTTTGTGTGTACGGACCGACAGGACGGCAGCTCACAGAGTGAGCGGCCATCCTGTCAGTTGCCCGGGCGCTGCGGACAGCGCCCGGAAATCCCGATGAAGTTGTTACTTCGCGGAGTCGGTGCCCTCGGCAGCAGCCGGGGCTTCCTCAGCGGCGGGAGCAGCCTCGGCAGCCGGAGCCTCGGCCTTGCTGCCTTCGAGGAGCTCGCGCTCCCACTCAGCCAGCGGCTCTTCCGGAGTCTCGGTGGTGCCGGTTGCGCGCTGGTTGCGGGCGATCAAACCCTCGGCAACAGCGTCGGCAACAACGCGGGTCAGGAGGTTCACGGAGCGGATGGCGTCGTCGTTGCCCGGGATCGGGAAGTCGACCTCGTCCGGATCGCAGTTGGTGTCCAGGATGGCCACAACCGGGATGTTGAGCTTCTTGGCCTCGTCAACAGCCAGGTGCTCCTTCTTGGTGTCAACAACCCACAGCACGGACGGTGCCTTGGTCAGGTTGCGGATACCGCCGAGGTTGGACTCGAGCTTGGTCAGCTCGCGGCGGAGCAGCAGCAGTTCCTTCTTGGTGTAAGCGGAACCGGCGACGTCGTCGAAGTCGATCTCTTCGAGTTCCTTCATGCGCTGGATACGCTTGGCAACAGTCTGGAAGTTGGTGAGCATACCGCCGAGCCAACGCTGGTTGACGTACGGCTGGCCAACGCGGGTGGCCTGCTCGGCGATGGCTTCCTGGGCCTGCTTCTTGGTGCCGACGAACAGCACGGTGCCGCCGTGGGCGACAGTGGCCTTGACGAACTCGTAGGCGCGGTCGATGTAGGACAGCGACTGCTGGAGGTCAATGATGTAGATGCCGTTGCGCTCGGTGAAGATGAAGCGCTTCATCTTCGGGTTCCAACGGCGGGTCTGGTGTCCAAAGTGGACGCCGCTGTCAAGCAGCTGGCGCATGGTTACGACGGGCATGCCGACGCTCCTTCCGGCAGGTCATTCATGAGAGCGGCCGCAGCCGCTCTTACCCTGCCAATAGTTGACGGTTAGTTAGCCTTGCCCGGACGGGCACAGGCTCCTGGCATCCATTGCACATCTCATCAGGACCGTTGCCGGGCCTGACCGCAAGAGGCGCAATCCTCCGCAGCGGCAAGCAGCTGCTTACCGGTTGTGGAGGGCTGGATACGCGTAGTCAGCCACTGCTCCCCCGCACTCCTGAATGGGGCGTGCTGACGCTACCCATGTAAATGGAATGCGTTGAGGGCACAGCAAACTGCTCCACCAAGTGTACTACAGCGGCCCGCGGCAAATGCACCGGATCCGCCGCGCCCCTGCCGCAAGCTGCGGCGTTTTCCACATAGGCCGAATGCCCCGTTCCGGCACCCGGACCGGGCGCCCAGGCTGGGGACATGAAAGCTTTCGTGATGGCTGCACTGCTCCTGCTTACGACGGCGGGCGCGCCGTCCGCCGCGCCGGCACCTTCCAGCGTTTTGGGCTTCTCCCCCGGCGGGGCTGCTACTCCGGCACCGGCGGGGTGGAGCTGGCCGCTCTCGCCGCGGCCGGCGGTCCTGCGGCCCTTCGATCCCCCGGACAAACCGTGGCTGAGCGGGCACCGGGGCGTGGATCTTGGACCGGCGTCCGACGGCGGCCCGGTCACCGCCCCGGAGTCCGGCACCATCAGCTTTGTGGGCGTCGTGGTGGACCGGCCCGTCATCACCATTGATCACGGCAATGGCCTGCGCAGCAGCTTCGAACCGGTGCGGAGCACGCTGAAAAAGGGCGCTTCCGTGGCCAAGGGGGCCGTGGTGGGCGTCCTGCAGTCCGGCCACTGCGGCCCCTCGCCGTGCGTGCACTGGGGCGTCCGCAGCGGCGAGGAGTACCTCAACCCGCTGTCCTTCATCCTGGACCTGCGGCCCTCGGTGCTGCTGCCGCCAAGGGGCCGCGGGTCACCGGGGGGCTAGACGATCGCAGAGACGCCGGTGATGGCCCGGCCGGCTACCAGGGTGTTCACCTCGTGGGTGCCCTCGTAGGAGTAGATCGCCTCTGCGTCGGCAAAGATCTTTGCCATCTCAAAGTCCGTCACGATGCCGTTGCCGCCGAGGAGGCTGCGGCCGATGGCCACACTTTCCCGCATCCGTGCCGTGGTGAAGGCCTTGGCGAGGGCTGACTGCTCATCCTTGGCCTGGCCGGCATCCTCGAGCTGAGCGAGCCGGACCATCATGCCCATGGAGCTGACCGCGTTCCCCAGGATCTGGACCAGCTGGCTCTGCACCAGCTGGAAGGAGGCGAGCGGGCGGCCGAACTGGTACCGCTCCACGGCGTAGCGCCGGGCCACATCGAAGGCGGCGAGCTGCTGGCCCACTGCCTGCCAGGCGACAGCGAGGCGGGTGACTTTCAGGACCTTGTTGGTGTCCCGGAAGCTGTTGGCGTTGGCCAGCTTGAAGAAGTCCGGAACCACCACGTCCTGGAGGGTGATGTCGGCGTTCTGCACGGTCCGCAGCGAAATCTTGTTCTCGATCTTCGTGGCACTGAACCCCTTCAGCTTCGTGTCCACGAGGAATGCCTTGACCTGGTTGTCCGCCACGTCCCGCGCGTAGACCACCACCCAGTCGGAGAAGGTTGCGTTGCCGATCCAGCGCTTGGCGCCGTTGAGGATCCAGTGGCCGCCGTCGCGCCTGGCCGTGGTGCGTGTGCCGCCGGCAACGTCGGAGCCTCCCAGGGGTTCCGTCAGCCCGAAGGCCCCGATCTTGCGCAGCGAGTAGATGTCCGGCAGCCAGGCGTCCTGCTGCTCCGGGGACGCCAGGGCTTCGATGGAGCCGGCGAAAAGGCCGTCATGCACACCCAGAAAGGTGGCGATGGAGGTGTCTGCGCGGGTCACCTCCGCGTGCACAATCCCGGCGAAGAGGTTGGAGTAGCCCTGGCGCCTGACCGGGCTCACCAGATCAAGCTCGGCCAGTTTTGGAATCAGGTCCAGCGGAAATTCACCGCGGTTCCAGCAGTCCACGGCGATCGGCTTTACTTCCCGCGACAGGAAGGAGCGCACTTCAGCCAGCCGGTCACGCTCCTTGGAGCTCAGCATGTCCTCAAAGGCGAAGAAGTCGCCGTCGGCATAGGGCAGGCTGTTGATGTCACTATCAGCGGCGGACATGGGACTCCTTCGCAGGGACCGGCGGCCGTGGCCAGGGAAGGGGCCGCCGGGACGACTTGTTACCGATGAGTAACTTACCGTACCGGAACAGAGATGGAAAGCGCTGCGGCCTGGCAGCGTTCTGTCGGCGTGGCGCTGTTCTGTAGGTCTGACTCAGTTCTGTCGACGTGGCCCGCCGGCCATCAGTCCTCCTCCCTGGCCACCCGGCCTTCCTCCTTGCGGAACATGCCGGCGAACAGCAGCGAGAGCACGGCGACGAGGTAGGCGACGCTGGCGGCGATGAACCAGCTCAGCAGGGTGTTCTCCACCCTGGTCACAACAATGGCCAGGCAGCCCGCGAGTGCAAGAAGGTTGGCAACCACGGCCGCTTCGCGCCAGCGGGTCAATCTCCGCCGCCACTTCCGCCGCGGAATATTGGAGGGCGACAACCGGTCCTCGAGTGCCAGGAAAACGAGAAGGGCGGGAATAACCTCCGCCAGCAGCCCGGCGGCGGAGACGTCGATTTTCATGGCCGAACTCTATGCCTGCACCGGCTGGTCAGGAAGAGGCCTGCCGGGCAGGAGGACCTGTGGCCCACGACGGCAGTCAGCAAGAACACAGCCCGCAAAAGGAAGAGCCCTGATCCGCGAGGATGCGGATCAGGGCTCTGAAGGTAGGGCTACTCGGACTTGAACCGAGGACCTTAGGATTATGAGTCCCGCGCTCTAACCAGCTGAGCTATAGCCCCGTGCACCGGCCCCGCATTGCGGGAGGTGCGCCCGCCCGGTGCCGGCCCGTGAGGGCCCGTCGTCGGCGGGGCAGATTCACTCTAGCAAACCGGCGGCGGGCTTCAGACCACTTCGGGCAGGTGCGGCCTTCAGACGACCTTGTCCTCGTAGTTGGCCCCGTAGTACAGGTCCTCAAACGTCTGCAGGGTCCCCTGGATGCTGTGCGGCTCCACCATGCACCGGCTGGCGTTGCCCATGGCCTTCCGCTCCCCGGCCGGCAGCCGGAAGATCCTGGTGATCTTTTCGGCCAGGTCAGCGCTGTCATTCGGCTTGAACAGGTAGCCGTTTTCGCCGTCCCGCACCAGGTGCGGCAGGGCCATGGCGTCCGCCAGCAGGACTGGCGTTGATGCGGACATGGCCTCCAGTGTCACCAGGGACTGCAGTTCGGCCGTCCCCGG
The DNA here is from genome assembly GCF_042790555.1 of Arthrobacter sp. NPDC056727. NCBI lineage: Bacteria > Bacillati > Actinomycetota > Actinomycetes > Micrococcales > Micrococcaceae > Arthrobacter > Arthrobacter sp. NPDC056727. The sequence continues at coordinate 53,958 of NZ_JBHTZA010000009.1, forward strand.
CATGCAGAACAGGTCGGCCCTGATGTAGGCCTCCCGGAGTTCGTCGTCGCTGGCAAGGCCCAGGAATTTCACCCGGTTCTGCAGCCCAAGACGTTCCACCAGTGCCTCGAGGGACGGCCGCACCTCGCCGCCGCCGACGATCTCAAGGTGGACATTCAGGTCTGCGGGGGTGGCGGCCACCGCCTTGATCAGCACGTCAACGTGCTTCTCCTCCGCCAGCCGGCCCGCGAACAGCACGGTGGGGTGTTGGTGGGGCTCAATGACCTCGTCCGGCTTGAGCTCATAGGCTGCCGAGTCGATGCCGTTGGACAGCGGGAGCACCTTGCGAAGGAAGGCGTGCTGGTGCATGGCCTTGGCTGCCAGCGGCGTCGGCGTGGTGACGACGTCCGCCTGGCCCATGACCTTCCCCATGTCCTTCCAGGAGATCTTCCCGATGATGTCCTTGAACCACTGCGGGAACGGCAGGAACGGGTTGAGGTTCTCCGGCATGAAGTGGTTGGTGGCGACGATGCGAACGCCGCGCTTCACGGCCTCATACAGGACGTGCTCGCCAATCATGTAGTGGCTTTGGATGTGCACCACGTCCGGCTGCACCTTGTCGAACAGCAGGCTGATTTCCTTCTTGATCTCCCACGGCAAACAGATCCTGAAGTATTCGTGCGTGAAAACGCTGTGCGAGCGGAGCCGGTGGACTGTGGCTTCGTCACGGAACTCCGTAAAGCTCTTGCCCTTGTCCTGCCGGCAGGCCAGCACGTGGACGCCGTGTCCGCGTGCCGTCATGCCTTTGGCCAGCCGGTAGCCGAACTGGGCGGCTCCGTTAACGTGGGGCGGATACGTGTCCGCCGCGATGAGGATGGTCAGTGGGCGTTGGGCGTCGGGCATGGTCACGTAGAAAGCTCCTGGTGGTCATGGTGGTCGGCTGCGGCTGACCACACTGGCCGGTGCCGGCAGGTAATGCACCGGCACATTCTTGCCTGGTCCGCAGTAAAAATCGGCTAGTGGGACGCCCTGCCCGTGGCCTTCCGAACGTCCTTCTTCCGTTTGGTGACCTCGGGATGGTGTCTTGAAAGGGCGATTACCCCCACGATAGCAAGGGTTGCCGCCGTACCCATGGCAATCGCCTGGACGGCGTGGACATCGGGACGCAGCTCGCCGAGGATCGTGATGCCGATCGCGATGCCCACGATGGGGTCAACCACGGTGAGACCGGCAATCACCAGGTCCGGCGGACCGCTGGAGTACGCGCTCTGGACGAACCAGGACCCCAGTCCCCCGGCGGCCGCGATGGCCACCACCGAATACCACGGCACATTCAGCAGGAACAGGCCGTTCGGATCCAGCAGGTGCTTGCCGATGATCCGTGTGAGCACGGCCACGAAACCAAACAGGATGCCCGCACCCAGGATGTAGATGAACGCGCTCATCCGGTGCTTGAACATGGCGGCGAGGCTGCCGAAGATGCCCACCGCCAGGGAGAGCAGCAGCACAATCGTCAGTTCGTCTTCAGGCGTGACGTGATGGCTTTCCTGGGTGACGGTGACGGCAAGCAGGACAAACAGCGCCGATCCTGTCACGCACGCGGTAATCGCCACCACCGTGGCGCGGTTGATGCTCAGCCCCTGGTCCTTGGTGTTGACCACCGTGGTGATCACCAGGGCGATGGCACCAATGGGCTGCACCACGGTGAGGGGCGCCGTGACCAGCGCTACGGAGTTCATCGCCATGCCCATGCAGAGCAGGAAGAGGCCGAACACCCACCGGGGGTTCCGCAGCAGGCGCAGGAAACCGTTGGAGCTCAGCGCCAGCCCGCCGGTGTCCGACTTGACCGCACTGCCTTGGCGCTGGGCGCCGAAGGCGAGGCAAAAGGCACCCATGACCGCGAGCAGGACCGCAACCCAGACCATCAGCCGTTCCCGCCGTCGTCGGCAGCAAGCATTTTTCCTTTGCGCCGGATCGCCCAGAAATAGTTGTAGGCAGCAACCCAGTGGCCGGCCAGCCCCAGCCCCAGCACCACCCAGGCCGCGACGAACCAGGCCCCCGCGAATGGAATGGGCAGTTTGGACAGGACCAGGAGCGGGGTTCCCAGCAGCAGCAGGCCGGTCCGGGCCTTGCCCACCAGGCTGACGGGAAGGTCCGGGTGGCTCCGGAAGTAGAACAGCGACATGCCCAGCAGGACGGCATCGGGGACCACCAGCGCGGCCAGGTACCACCACTGCACGACGCCGGCGATCACCAGGGTGACCGCGACGGCTATCAGGGCCAGCCGGTCGGCGATGGGGTCCAGCACGCGCCCCAGTTTGGAGGTCTGGTTGAAGCGCCTGGCGATATATCCGTCCACCCAGTCTGTGCTGCCCATGATGGCCAGCACCAGCACAGCCAGTCCGTATTCCTTCTGGGCCAGCACAAGCCAGACGAAGACCGGCACGCCCATGAAGCGCAGTACCGTGAGGAGGTTGGGGACGGTGTAGACCAGATCGCGGTCGACATGCGGCTGGCCGGGACGGGAACCAGCGCCGATGAATCTCATCAGGCCTCCCTCTCCGCGGCCAGCGGCCTCATACAGTCTTCGTTCAGGACAAAGCTCAGCTCTTGAAGAGTTTGCGCAGCAGAGCGACCAGGACGGCGGTTGAGGCAGCGAGGGCAAGGAGGGGCTTCCAGCGCGCCTCGAGCTGCCCGGGCAGCGGGCCTGCCGGAGCGCCGGAGCGGGCCGGCGCCGACAGGGCGGCGAAGCGTTCGGCCGCACGTCCGCGTGCCTCCTGGAACCGCTCGTTGCCTTCCGCGGCGCGGTGCCTGGCGACGCCGAGCAGTGCCTGGGCCTGGGTCTTGACATCCAGTTCCTCGCCAAGCTCGTCCCGTACACCGGTCAGGTGTTCACGGCGCTGCTTCAGGCGGCGGCGGAGCTCGGGCTCGGTGGCCACGGGGACGTCCACTGCCTCGGCGGCTTTCTTGGCTTCCTTGTCGGCCTTGGCTTTGGCCTTGTCGGCAGCTTTCGCTTCGGCCGCGGCCTTGGCCTGGGGTGAGTTCGGATCGAGCACGGCGGCGTCGAAGTCGGAGCCCTCCTTGGCAATGCCGAGATCGTGCTTGAGGCCGCGGACACTGTCCTCCGGGATCAGCGGCATGGCCTGTTTGAACTTGCGGAGTCCGATCAGTCCGCCGATGAGCGCAATGAGCAGGAAGACGGCGCTGACGAGCAGCGCTGCAAGCCAGGCCGGCATGATGGTGGCAAGGCCCATGATGGCGGCGACAATCAGGCCGGTGACCAGGAGGGCCAGGAAAACGGCGGCAACGCCGAAGAAGGCACCGGCGACGCCGAGCTGCTTGCCTTTGCGCTTCGCTTCGATCTTGGCCAGGGCGATCTCGTCATTGAGCTGGCGGGGCACAAGTTTGAGGGCGAGTTTCACCGTTTTAGGCAGCGCCGTGATACGCAATCCCTGGTTGGTCCGCCCGCTGTGACGTCCGCTCATAGGTTCCGCCTAACTGGTTCCGTCGTCGATTTTTCTTCGCTGCTTCGGGGGTTTCCGGTGCGCCCGCGCGCCCCCGCTGACAAAACTATCATTCAGGGTCAGCCGGAACTTCTGGAATTAGCCCCGGCGAGCCCTCCAACGCTGTAAAAGTCTGATCTGTCAGCCCTAGGATGGTTTTCTGTGACCACCACCAACCCGGGCGATGCGCTCAGCCGCCGGCAGAAATTCCTTTACATCCTTCTACTCGGCGCCCTCACCGCCCTCGGGCCGTTCACCGTGGACCTCTACCTGCCCGCCTTCCCGGCCCTGGAAGCGAGCCTCAACGTCTCGGAGGCCGCCGTCCAGCTGACCCTGACCGGCACCACTGTCGGCTTTGCGCTGGGACAGCTGGTGGTGGGACCTTTCAGCGACAAGTTCGGACGCCGGCTCCCCCTGATCCTGGCCACCGCCCTGCACATCGCCGCCTCGCTCGGCGCAGCGCTTTCCACCGACATCGCCACGCTGGGCGTGTTCCGCGTCCTCATGGGCATCGGTGCCGCGGGCGGCGGCGTGGTGGCGATGGCCATGGTCCGTGACCTGTTCAGCGGATATGCCATGGTGCGGATGTTCTCCCGGATGGCACTGGTCAACGGGCTCGCGCCCATCCTGGCGCCGGTGATCGGTTCCCAGCTTCTCCTCGTGATGCCGTGGCCGGGCATCTTCGTCTTCCTGGCCTGCTACGGCACCGTGGTGATCCTCGCCGCCGTCGTGCTTGTCCGGGAGACGCTGCCGCCGGAGAAGCGCGGCCAGTCCGGCCTGACGGCCCGGCAGCGCTACGGCGTCTTGTTCTCCGACCGGATCTTCGTGGGCCTGCTGATGCTGGGCGGAATGAACTTCGGCGGACTGTTCACCTATCTCTCGGCGTCCCCGTTCCTGTTCCAGGACGTCTTCGGGTTTTCGCCCCAGCAGTACGGCCTCCTGTTCGGCATCAACTCGCTGGGCATCGTCGCGGGCGTGCAGACGAGCTCCCGGCTGATCAGGCGCGTCCCGCCGCAGTGGATCCTTGCCTGCTCCACCGCCTGGATGTTCCTGATGGCCCTGCTGATCGTCGTGTTCGACCAGCTGGGGTTCGGGCTCTGGGGCGTCATGGTTCCGCTGTGGTTCTACATCCTCGGCACCGGCTTCACCTTCCCCTGCGTGCAGGTCCTGGCGCTGGCCAGCCACGGAGCCCAGGCCGGCACCGCCGCCTCCCTGCTCGGGGCGTCCACGTTCCTGATGGCCGGCATCATCTCCCCGGTGGTGGGTTGGCTGGGCGGAAACTCCGCCACGCCGATGGGGGCCGTCCAGGCCTGCTGCATCCTCCTCGCAGCGGCCGCGCTGTGGCTTGTGGTCCGGCCCCGGACAGTGCCATCCATCCACTGACCTCCACGTTGGCACCGGCGGGTAGGCTGGCACCATGACCCGCAAACCCCACCGCAACGGCCGGGGCCTGTTCCTCGGAGCCATCCTCGGCGCCGTGGCAGGCTTCTTCGCCGGCCGGATGATGGGCAACGCTGCGCTGGGCATCCTGGTGGGCGCCGTCGTCGGTTCCGCGTTGCTGTACCGCGTGAATCCCGGCCCCTGGAACAGGCCCTAGGCCATCTGTTCGCTGGGGTACCTGAGCGATAAAGTTGTTACGTGCCCCACTGGCAGGATCATCCTCCACTTCCGGCCACGTGGCAGCGGTGCGACTCCGGCATTCTGCCGTTGTGGTGGGACCGGCTGTGCACACAGACCAGTGCGCAGTCGGCGGCGCTCTATGCGGCGGGACTTTTCACTGAGGACCGCCGCCGGCCCATAGCCCAGTGGTTCAACCCGGCATTCAACGCGGCCCTGCTGGTGGCCCCGGAGACATCCCCCGAATGGCCCGTCCAGCGGTTCGGCATCTTCTATGCCCCGCCCGACGCCGGCTTCACGCGCGTGCACTCCTCGCCCCACGAATGGCACCCCAGGGAGCCGCGGAAGTCACCGACGGAGAGGGAAGCGTTTGAGGCCGCCATAGCCGAGGCCGAGCGCTTCCTCCAGGTGGAGATGGATTTCGTCTGACCTGGGTGTCGCGGCATAAAAAAGTCCCGCGGCCGGCTCTGGAGCCAACCGCGGGACTGTGCGCTCCTCCTGCTGGACTTGAACCAGCAACCCTTCGATTAACAGTCGAATGCTCTGCCAATTGAGCTAAGGAGGAATGAAGCAGGTATGACATTAGCAAACGTTCCGCCGCAATGTGAAATCGGCGCCAATACTGGGCGCAGATACCCCTCCGGGGTATAAAAAAGTCCCCGTTCCGGAACCCGGAACGGGGACTGTGCGCTCCTCCTGCTGGACTTGAACCAGCAACCCTTCGATTAACAGTCGAATGCTCTGCCAATTGAGCTAAGGAGGAATGAAGCGGGTACTAGCCTAGCAAACACCTGCCCCGGAAACGAAATCGGCTCCCGGTCACGCGTCGGAGCGCAGTGACCGGCGCTCCATTTCGAGCATCATGAGCTCCCGGTTCAGCTGCTGGAACTCCTCGGGATGGGCAGCGGCATCCAGCCGCTGCAGCTGCCCCAGCTTGTCCGCCTTCACACGGGTGATCTGCAGCTCGAACAGCCGGGCGAGGATGTCCCGGCAGTACTTCTGCACCGCCTCGGCGGTATGGGCCGGCAGCGGAACCACAGCGAGCTCCGAAACCAGCGGCTGCAGCGGCTCGGGAACCTCCTGCCGCAGGGCCTCCACCCACTGCACGGCGTCCCCGGAGAAGCCGGGAGCCGTGGCGCGGATGGCGTCGTGGATGGCCTGGTAGGCGGGCGTGGCGAACCGGGCGGTCACGAACCGTTCCCAGGATGCGCCGCCCAGCATCGCCGGCTCCTGCAGCGCCACCTCGAGGGCCTGCCGCTCCATGGACGCCACCGGATCGCGAGGGTCCGGACGGTGGAAGGACGGAAGGACGCCCGACGGCGGGAGCGCCGCTACGCCGGGCACGGTCTGGCCGCCCGGCGGCTGCGCACTGTGTGGCTGTGAACCGTGCGCCTGCGAACCCTGAGCCCCCGACCCCTGAGCCCCGGGAGCACCGCGCTTTGCGGCGGCCCCAACAGCCCGTGTGACGTCCTCAATGGGCATCCCCAGCCACCCCGCCAGTTCCCGGGCATAGCCGGGCCGGAGACCGGCGTCGCGGATCTGTGCGACCACAGGGGCGGACTCGCGCAGCGCGGCGACCCGCCCCTCCACGGTGTCCAGGTTGTGCCTCCTGAGGGTGGCCCGGATGGCGAACTCGAAGAGCGGGCGCCGGGACGCAATCAGGTCGCGGACAGCGCTGTCGCCCCTCGTCTGGCGGAGGTCGCAGGGGTCGGCCCCGGTGGGTTCGACGGCCACGTAGGTCTGGGCAACGAAGCGCTGGTCCTCCTCGAAGGCCCGCAGGGCCGCCTTCTGGCCGGCGGCGTCGCCGTCGAAGGTGAAGATGACCTCTCCCCCGGTGCCGTCGTCGGACAGCAGACGGCGGGCGATCTTGATGTGGTCGGCGGCGAACGCCGTACCGCAGGTGGCCACGGCCGTCGGAATTCCCGCGAGATGGCAGGCCATGACGTCCGTGTAGCCTTCCACCACCACCAGCTGGCGGTCCTTGGCGATGTTCCGCTTGGCGAGGTCGATGCCGTACAGCACCTGGGACTTCTTGTAGAGCGCGGTCTCCGGGGTGTTGAGGTACTTGGGGCCCTGGTCGTCCTCGTAGAGCTTGCGGGCGCCGAAGCCGATGGTGTCGCCGGCGATGTCCCGGATGGGCCAGATCAGGCGTCCCCGGAAGCGGTCGTAGATCCCCCGGTTGCCCTCGGAGAACATCCCGGTGAGCCTCAGTTCCGCGTCCGTGAACCCCCGGCCGCGCAGGTGCTTGAGCAGCGCATCCCACCCCTGGGGTGCATAGCCGACGCCGAACTGATCGGCGGCTGCCCGGTCGAAGCCGCGCTGCTGCAGGAACTTCCGGCCCTCGGCGGCACCGGCTGTCAGCAGCTGGGCGCGGAAGAACTCGTCGGCGATCTTGTGGGCGTCGAGGAGCCGCTGGCGCTTGCCGACTTCCTCGCGGCTGGGGCCGGTTCCGCCGTCCTCGTAGCGCAGCTCGTAGCCGATGCGCGCGGCCAGCTTTTCCACGGCCTCGTGGAAGGAGGTGTGGTCCAGCTTCTGCACGAAGGAGATGACGTCGCCGTCCTCGCCGCAGCCGAAGCAGTGGTAGCGGCCCACCTGGGGGCGGACGGTGAACGAGGGCGAGCGCTCGTCGTGGAACGGGCACAGGCCCTTGTAGGAGCCGAGGCCGGCGCCTTTGAGCGTGACGTAGCCGTCGACGACTTCCTTGATGTCCGTGCGCTGGCGGACTTCATCGATGTCTTCCCGTTTAATCAGCCCAGCCACGAAGCAATCCTAAGTCTCCTGGGCAGCGGCCGCCGCCCGCCGTCCGGCCGTATGTGGACTGGTGAGTCCAACATCACCACAGGGACGGCAGGCTCCCGACGAGCCGCTCGTACATGGCCAGCGCCGAGCCGTCCGTCAGCGAAGCCACCTGGTCGATGACCACCCGGAGCCGGGCTCCGTCGTCGGCCGCTTCGCGCCAGTCGGCGGCGAACATGGGCTCGAGGTGGCGGTCTCCTGTGGCGTTCAGCGCCGTCACCAGGGCGTGGAGCACCTCGCGCTGGCGTTCATAGATGGGCTGCCGGTGGTCCGTGGTCATCACAAACGTGGTGGCCAGGCCCTTCATCACGGCGATCTCCAGGACGGTCTCGTCCGGGACCATGAGTTCGGCGTTGTAGCGGGTCAGGTTCGCCGGCCCGTACACGGCGCGCGTGGTTTCCAGCGCGCTCTGGCAGAACCGGCCGATGAGCTGGCTGGTCATGTCCTTCAGCGCCGCCATGGACTTGCGGCTGCCGTCCGCCTCGCGAACCCAGACGTCGGTGGCTTCCAGCCGGGCGAGGGCGGCGTCGATGGCGGCAGGCTCGTTGTGCGGCAGGTACCACTGCTTGGCGTAGCCCACCACGCGCGCCCGGTGGTCCGGGTTGTCCATCCACCGCAGCTGGAAGTGTCCGGCCACGATGGCGTCCTCGACGTCGTGCACCGAGTACGAGATGTCGTCCGCGAGGTCCATGACCTGCGCCTCGAGGCAGGACCGCCGCTCGGGGGCGCCTTCCCGGATCCAGTTGAAGATGGGGAGATCGTCCTCGTAGGCGCCGAACTTGCTGGTCCGCTGGCCGTGGATCACGGGGGCGTCCAGGGCGGACCACGGGTACTTGGCGGCAGCGTCGAGGCTGGCCCGGGTGAGGTTCAGGCCGGCCGGCCTGCCCTCCCGGTCAATGACTTTGGGCTCCAGGCGCGTGAGCAGCCGCAGTGTCTGGGCGTTGCCCTCGAATCCCCCGATGGCGTGGGCCATCTCGTTGAGCGCTGATTCACCGTTGTGACCGAACGGCGGGTGGCCGAGGTCGTGGCTGAGGCACGCGGTGTCCACCACATCGGGGTCACAGCCCAGGGCGCGGCCGAGTTCCCGGCCCACCTGCGCCACCTCGAGGCTGTGCGTCAGCCGGGTGCGGACGAAGTCGTCCGTATCCGGTGCCACCACCTGCGTCTTGGCACCGAGCCGGCGCAGGGCAGAGGAGTGCAGAACGCGGGCGCGGTCGCGCTCGAAGTCGGAGCGGTACGTGCTCTTGGGCGGTTCCTCCACCCAGCGGGCGGAGTCGTGGGCCTCGTAGCCCGGCAGGGCCTGGGGCACGGTGCGGGCTTCCGCCAGCCGGCTTTCAGCCACCGGACACATCCAGTTCCGCCGCGGCGATGTCGCGCGACTGGTCCTCGTTCAGCTGGCGGCTCAGCAGCCAGTCCTTGGGCAGGGCCGGTTTCTTGGGTGAACCGGCCCGTCCGCGGGGCCCTTCGGAATCGACGCCGGGGTACGGCAGGTCCATGTCCAGCTGGTCCAGCAGCTCGCGCAGCACCTCCAGGGTGGGCACCGTGGCCAGTTTCGCCCGCAGGTCCCCGCCAACAACGTAGCCCTTGAAGTACCAGGCCATGTGCTTGCGGATCTCGCGCAGCGCCTTGTATTCGTCGTTGCCGAAGGTTTCCACCATCAGTTCGGCATGCCGGTAGACGCCCTCGGCCACTTCGCGGAGTCCGGGCCGGTGCCGCTTGTCGCTGCCTTCGAATGCGGCCTGCAGGTCGCCGAACAGCCAGGGCCGGCCCTGGCAGCCGCGGCCCACCACGACGCCGTCGATGCCGGTTTCACGGACCATGCGGACGGCGTCCTCGGCGGACCAGATGTCGCCGTTGCCCAGCACCGGGATGTCCGGGAGCGCCTCGCGCAGGCGGGCGATGGCGGACCAGTCCGCCTGGCCGGAGTAGAACTGGGCCGCCGTGCGGCCGTGAAGGGCGACGGCGGCAACACCGGAATCGCGTGCGATCCGGCCGGCGTCGAGGTACGTCAGGTGGTCATCGTCGATGCCCTTGCGCATCTTGATGGTCAGCGGGATGCCGCCCTTGGACGCCTCGCGGACAGCGGTCTGGACGATGGCGGTGAAGAGGTCGATCTTCCACGGCAGCGCCGATCCGCCGCCGCGCCGGGTGACCTTGGGCACGGGGCAGCCGAAGTTGAGGTCGATGTGGTCGGCCCGGTCCTCCTCCACCAGCATGCGGACGGCCGCACCGACGGTGCCGGGGTCCACGCCGTAGAGCTGGACGGAGCGGACTTTCTCGTCGTCGTCGTGGGAGATGATGCGCAGCGATTCCGGCGTGCGCTCCACGAGGGCACGGGAGGTGACCATCTCCGCCACGTACAGGCCGCCGCCGTATTCACGGCAGAGCCTGCGGAAGGCGGTGTTGGTGATTCCGGCCATGGGTGCGAGCACCACCGGGGTGTCCACGGTGATGGGGCCGAGCTTCAGTGGCGGAAGTTCCAGCCTGGGGGCGGGAGGCGTTGCTACAACAGTCACCCGTCCATTGTCTCAAAGCCGGGCAAATCGGGCAGAATCCCGGGCGGCGGCCTCTCAGTCCCGCTGCGCGGCGCGCCGCCCCCGCCGGGTCGCCGGCGGTGCGTCAGCTTCACTCTCCCGGCCAGCCACCGCTGCCGCGGCCGCGAGCGCGCCGGTGTCCTCGACGTCGTCGGCCGTGATGGCGTGACCGCCCAAGGGACGGGCAGGGCCCGGCTGGTGATCCGCGCCCGACGGGCGGCCCAGTTCAGCCGACCGCACTCCGGTGGCCTTGACCACCAGCACGGCGATCAGCGTGGTGACCGGAATCGCCAGGACCAGGCCGATGGAGCCTACCAGCGTACGGATGACCTCCTCGGACAGTTCGGCGCTGGTCAGTGCCTCCCCCAGAGGCCGGTTATAGAGCATCACGATGATCAGGATGGGCAGGGCGGCGCCGGCGTAGGCGAACGCGATGGTGTACACGGTGGAGGCAATGTGGTCGCGGCCGATCCGCATCGCCGAGGAAAACAGCTTGCGGGCGCTCGTGTTGGGCGCGAGTTCATACAGTTCCCACACCGCAGAGGACTGGGTGATGGTGACGTCGTTCAGCACGCCGAGCCCGGAGATGATCAGGCCACAGAGGATGATGCCGGAGATGGAGATCCTGTCCGAGATGTTCACCAGGGTTGCGGCATCATGGCTTCCCACGCCGGCGAGGTTGGCCGCGTCGGTGGCCCAGGCGGCCAGCAGCGCGGTGATGCCGAGCCCGAAGATGGTGCCCAGCAGCGCCGTCGACGTCCGGGCCGAGAAGCCGTGAGCGAAGTACAGCACCCCGATCATGATCACCGTCGAACCGACGAGCGCCAGCAGGAGCGGCGGCTTGCCCTCCACGAGGCCGGGGAGCATGAAGCTGACCAGCACGAAGTAGGCGCCGACGAGGCCGATCAGGGCGCGCAGCCCGCGCCAGCGAGCCACGGCCACCACCACGACGGCGTACAGGATGGCCAGGAGGATGATCGGCATGGTGCGGACGAAGTCCACGAAGACGTACGACGGCGAGCCCTGCGCCGCGGGGGCATCGGCACCGGTGGCGGCGGCCTGGGCCTTGGACAGGTTCAGGTAGCGGATGTTGTCGCCCACCTTCACGCCATGCGACTTGGCGATGTCAGGGTTGATGACCACCTTGACCGGGTTGCCGCCCTTGTCCGGCTCGGTGAAGGCAAAGGTGCACTGCGATCCGCCGCCTGCGCCGTTTTGGGTGGTGCTGTCCTGGGCTGTGTTCTCCCCGGCCGTGCCGGACGTGCAGCTCTCCGTGACCACGCGCTGGATCCGCCCGGTGTCGAAGGTGACGCCCGGGGCGGCGGCATACGGGTTGGCCAGGGTCAGGCCTTCCCTGCTCCCTGAGGGCCACAGCGCCGCCATGGCCGCGAGTGTCAGCAGGGTCAGCGGGACCAGCACGGCGGCCAGGATCCTGTTCGCTTTCCTGCGGGCGGCCATCGCTTGCGGCGTCGGCTCCGAATGCCCTGTATGACCATGGGAGTGACCTGCACCCATCAGCAGCTAGACCTCATGCTTGAACTCTACGGTGGCCGCCATAGGGTTGATAAATGGACGACGATATGTCGAAGGATGCAGCAGTGAGCCACCGCCGGGCTGACCACGGGGCGGTGCTGACCGTGCTGGCACCTGCCGGCCCAACCCGCGGCGTGGCCCTGGTGCTCCACGGCGGCAAGTCGCACAGTTTCGACCCCGTCCAGGCCACGCACCTGAGCCCGGCGCGGATGGTGCCGTTCGCCCGGCACCTGCACGCGGCCGGACGGAGGCACGGCCTGGCGGTGTGGATCCTGCGGAACAGCGTGCGCGGCTGGAACGGCGAGGACATGACCCCGCTGAAGGACGCGCGCTGGGCGCTGGCCAGGATCCGCGCGGAACACCCCGGGGTGCCCATCTACCTGTTGGGACATTCAATGGGCGGCCTCACCGCCGTCTGCGCAGCGGACGAACCAGGCGTGGACGCCGTGGTGGCGCTCGCCCCGTGGCTCGATGACGGCACCCCGGCAGCCGCGGTGGCCGGACGGAAGGTCCTCATCGTGCACGGGGACGAGGACCGCTGGACAAGCCCCTCGGCATCGCTGCGGTTCGCGCGGCGGGCTGCACCTGTTGCGGCGGAGTTGCGTTACGTGTCCCTGCGCGGGGCAGGGCACTTCATGCTGCGGCGGGTCCGGCTGTGGCACAGGCTGGCCACCGGGTTCCTGATGAAAGCCTTCGCGGAACGGACCGGGCTTTCCGGGGCAGGTGTACCCGGGGCGGGGTCTTCAGCCTCCGCCGCAGCTTTGGACAAGGTTCTGCCGCCCACTGACGAGTCCCTGCCACTCGTTTTGTAGGTGGGCGCGCTGTCATGAACCCATTTCCGCTGGAGGCGTTCGTGGCCGGCCTGCCATGGGCTGCGCTGGGCGTGGCGCTGGTGCTCGCCGCCACCTATGCCGTCGCCGTCCAGGCCGGGGATGGCGGCCAAGCGAGGCATTCGGTCATGGACGTGGCCTGGGGCCCGGGGTTCGTCGTCGTCGCCATCATCACGTTTGTCCTCTCGGCCGGGGAGGGCGACGGCGGCCGGCGGGTGCTGCTGCTGGCCCTGACGGGTATCTGGGGCATCCGGCTCGGCATGCACATCGGACGCCGGGCGCGGGGCGGACGTGAGGACCCGAGGTACACAGCGCTGCTGGAGAAAGCCCGCGGCTCCCGGAACGCCTACGCCCTCCGGCACGTCTACCTGCCGCAGGGCCTGGTGATGTTCTTCGTGTCCCTGACAATCCAGGTGGGCATGTTCGCCACCGGCCCGCTGGGGCCGCTCGCCGTGGTGGGCACCGCAGTCTGGCTGACCGGGTTCATCTTTGAAGCCGCGGGCGACCGGCAGCTGGAGCAGTTCAAGAACGATCCGGCCCGCCGGGGAACCGTCCTGAACACCGGGCTGTGGCGCTACACGAGGCACCCCAACTACTTCGGCGACGCCGCGGTCTGGGCCGGGCTGTTCCTCGTCGCGGCGGAGTCCTGGCCGGGAGTGCTGACCGCCCTCTCCCCCGCCCTGATGATCTGGACGCTGGCCGCCAAGACCGGAAAGCCGCTCACGGAGCAGGCCATGTCCGGCCGCCCCGGCTACCGCGACTACATGCAGTCCACCAGCGGCTTCATCCCCTGGCCGCCGCGGCGGCACTGACGCGGGGACAGCGCATGCCCTGGACCCCTGCCGCCAGCGACCGCTTCTACCGCCTCCTCGTCCAGGTGGCGCTGTTCCTGCGGTGGCTGTTCGGGATCCGGCTGCTGGTGACCGGGCAGGACAACCTGCCTGAACGGGCAGCGGGCAACAGGACGGCGGGGACGGTCCTTCCCGGCCGCGGTGCAGTGGTTGCCATCACCCACTTCGGCTATCTCGATTTCGCCGCCGCCGAGCTGGTGTTCTGGGCCCACAACCGCGGGCAGCTGCGCTTCATGATCCACCAGGGGGCTGCCGACCACTGGCTCGCCGGCCCGTTCATCAGCGCAGCGGGCCAGCTGGTGGTGGGCCGCGGTTCACGCACGGCCGCGTACGACGACGCCGTGGCCAGGCTCCGCGCCGGCGAGTACCTGGCCGTCGCGCCCGAGGCCGGCGTCAGCCGCAGCTTCAAGGTCCGCGAATGCAAGACCGGGGCGGTGCGGATGGCTGCCGAGGCTGGCGTACCGCTCATTCCGGTGTCCGTCTGGGGCGCCCACCGCATCCTGACCCGCGGCAATGGCCTTCCCTTGCACCGCATCCGGCGCGCACCTGTCCGGGTGCACATCGGCGAGCCGGTGCAGCTGGCCCCCGGCCTGGACCCGGAGAAGGAAGCCGCGCGGCTCCGCACAACGCTCCAGGCCGGAATCGATGCGGCCATCGCCGGTTTCCCGGTGGCAGCGCGGCCGGGCGACTGGTGGATGCCGGCGGACCTCGGCGGCGGCGCGATCTCCGAGACGGAACGCCAAAGGCTCGATGCCGCCGACCTGGCGAGGGTCCGCCGTCGTACGTCCAAAAGTGGGCGGCATCCCAAGTAGAAACCAGAACAGGGCGTTCCCAAGTCTGGGAACGCCCTGTTCTGCTGCTCAGTTGGGTCAGTCGGAGACGACGGACGTTTCCGCGCCCTGGCGGCGGGCCTTGCCCGCTTCCATCAGGGGGTCGACGACGGCCCGCAGGGCTGCCATTGAATCGTCCACTTCCATGAGTACCGGGTATTGGTACGCAATCAGGGCGAGGAGGTCACGGACCGCGGCCTGGGCCTCGTCGGCGCCAAGCTCCGGCTCGTGGCCGAGGAACACGTCGGACGGGTGATCGGAATTCCCCTGCGCATAGCTGATCGCGAAGGCCTGGATCTTGCCCTTGCGGCCTGCCGGCACGCCGGCCCCGAAGGCACTGGCCTTCGGGGAGCGCAGCACGATCGCGCCGTGGGCGCCGCTGAGCTCGTCCAGGAACAGCCGCTGCACCGTGCCGATGCCCAGTTCACCGGGGCTGTCCCAGCCGTGGACGGACGAGTAGTACCGGCCCACGACGTCGGAGAGCTCCACCGATCCGGTGGCCAGGTCCTCGATGCGCTCCGACGCCGCTTCCTCGGAACCGTCGCCAAAGACCGGCAGTTTCAGGGCCGCCGGCTCCACCACGACGAGCCTGGTGTGCTGGATCGGGGTAAGCCCCACCGCCTCCGCGAAGGCGGCGCCGGAGGTGCCCGGCTCCACCTTGCAGCGGAGCCGGGTAACGCCCGACGGCGATCCTTCCGCCTCGCGGCGCAGCATCATGAGCAGCGTGGAGCCAATGCCGGCCCGGCGGTGGTCGCGGGCGACCTCGACATAGACCCACAGCCGTTCCGGGTGCAGGCTGGCCTCGTGGACCACGCCGGCGGCAACCGGGATGGCCACGCCGTCGACGACGTCCTCGGCCACGATGCAGCGCCGCCACGGCGCGTTGCCGGAGGGCGCAAGGGTGCCGCGGAACTGCCCCGCCTGGTCGGTTTCCGGGTCGCCCCAGATTTCCAGCAGCGCAAGGTCATCGCCCTCGCGCCATTCGCGGTACTGGATCGCCACGGCTAGGCGCCGATCAGCCGTGCGGCCAGGTAGCCCTCCACCTTGTCCAGGGACACGCGTTCCTGGCTCATGGTGTCGCGTTCACGGATGGTGACCGCGTGGTCCTCGAGCGTGTCGAAGTCCACGGTGATGCAGAACGGGGTGCCGATCTCGTCCTGGCGGCGGTAGCGGCGGCCGATGGCGCCGGCGTCGTCGAAGTCGATGTTCCAGTTCTTACGCAGCTGCGTGCCGAGGTCCTTGGCCTTCGGGGAGAGGTCCTCGTTGCGGCTCAGCGGCAGCACGGCAGCCTTGACCGGGGCGAGCCGCGGATCAAGCTTGAGCACGGTGCGGACGTCCACGCCGCCCTTGGCGTTGGGGGCCTCATCCTCGGTGTAGGCGTCGATGAGGAAGGCCATGAAGGAGCGGGTCAGGCCGGCGGCGGGCTCGATCACGTACGGGGTGTAGCGCTCGTTGGTGGCCTGGTTGAAGTAGCTGAGGTCCGTGCCGGAGGCCTTGGCGTGCGTGGAGAGGTCGAAGTCCGTCCGGTTGGCGATGCCTTCCAGCTCGCCCCACTCGGAGCCCTGGAAGCCGAAGCGGTACTCGATGTCCGTGGTGCCCTTGGAGTAGTGGCTGAGCTTGTCCTGCGGGTGTTCGAAGAAACGCAGGTTCTCCTCGCGGATGCCCAGGCCGGTGTACCAGGCCATGCGCTCCTTCATCCAGTACTCGTGCCACTCTTCGTCCGTGCCCGGCTCCACGAAGAATTCCATTTCCATCTGCTCGAACTCGCGGGTGCGGAAGATGAAGTTGCCGGGCGTGATCTCGTTGCGGAAGGACTTGCCGATCTGGCCGATGCCGAACGGCGGCTTCTTCCGGGACGTGGTGAGCACGTTATTGAAGTTCACGAAGATGCCCTGCGCGGTTTCGGGGCGCAGGTAGTGCAGGCCCTCGTCGCTGGCCACCGGGCCCAGGAAGGTCTTCAGGAGCCCGGAGAATTCCTGCGGCTCGGTCCATTCACCGCGGGTACCGCAGTTGGCGCAGGCGATGTCCTTCAGGCCGTTCTCGGCCGGGCGGCCCTTCTTCTCCTCGTATTCCTCTTCGAGGTGGTCGGCGCGGTAGCGCTTGTGGCAGGAGAGGCATTCGACGAGCGGGTCGGAGAAGACCTCGACGTGGCCGGAGGCTTCCCATACCTGGCGGGGCAGGATGACGGAGGAGTCCAGGCCCACCACGTCCTCGCGGCCCCGCACCACGGACTGCCACCACTGGCGCTTGATGTTTTCCTTCAGCTCGGCACCGAGGGGTCCGTAGTCCCAAGCGGAACGCGAGCCTCCGTAGATCTCGCCGGCCTGGAAAACGAAACCTCTCCGCTTGGAAAGGGAAATGACCTGGTCGAGGACGGATTTTGCTGCCATGGGAACTCCAATTTCTACAGGGCCGCTGGGTGCGGTCCGCGGTGTCTCTGGCCCTGGACCGCGGCTGGATGCCGGGCGGGGGCGTGTGAAGGGAAAACTGTGCAGGAAAGCTGCGAGTCCTAGCCTACCGGCAGCAGCCTCGGGAAGGCGCCCCTCATCTCCGGAGGGCGCCCCTGGGCCACGGCAGGGTGGCCACGACGATGGAGGCCAGGGTCAGCAGGGTCCCCAGAACCGTGGCCGCCTCCACCACCGTGCCGGGTGTGGGGACCAGCAGGTCCAGGCCAAGCGAGCCCAGGAGCTGGCCCGCGATCATGCCCAGGCCGGTCACCAGCACCCCGAGGCTGCGCACCAGCAGCGCGCCGAGGCCGATGAACACGCAGCCCATGGGCCCGCCGAGGTAGTACCACCACTCCCCCGGCAGCGGATTGGCCGGCCCGGCGACGGCAACTTTGATGGACCAGGCAACCCACAGCACGCAGGTGCCGGCGATGAAGTTCACCAGTGTGGCTGCGATCGGGGTCCCGTAGTGCACGGTGGCGGTGCCGTTCATGGCCTGCTGGAAGCTCATGAGGAAGCCGGCAACGACCGGCAGGATGACCGGCAGCAGCAGCGCTGCAGGGTCGGCTGTCCCGGCGCCGCCGCCCGCAGCTCCTGCAGCTCCGGCGGCGAAGCGCGGTGACACCGCCCAGGAGACCGCGGAGATGGTGAGGATGCAGCCGATGACGCGGATGCCCGTCACGGACTTCTTGCCTGCCGGACCGATGCCCAGGCGGTCCACGAGCAGGCCGCTGAGCGTCTGGCCGGTGACCGTCGCCACGGTGAACAGGGCGATGCCCAGCAGCCCCACGGTGAGGGACTGAGCGAAGACGAAGAAGGCGCCGATGCCGCCGGCGAGCGCGTAGTACGGAGGGAAGCGGCGTTCACGCAGCGCCGGCAGGATCCGGGCGATGCCTGCCCGGCCGCGCGGGGCCGCCAGGGACACGATGACCATCACGATCAGCCCGGTGGTGAAACTGACGACGGCGGCGGCGATGCCATCACCGAGGCGGGCACCAAGGGCCCCGTTGATCCGCCCCTGGACGGGAATGGCAAGCCCGGAGGCCACAGCCATCGGAAGGCCCACGGCAAGGGGCAGCCGGGGTGCATGGGTCATTTGTTCCACCTTACGTCAGGCATCATTACTGGTATGAGCAACCCGGAAATCGAAGAGATCCCCATCCGCGACAGCATGATCCGCCTGGGCCAGCTCCTGAAGCTCGCCAACCTCGTGGAGGACGGCGTGGAGGCGACGGAGCTGATCAAGAACGGCCTGGTCAAGGTCAACGGTGAGATCGACGACCGGCGCGGCCGGCAGCTTCACAACGGGGACACCGTGACGGTGAACGGCCAGACCGTCCGGGTCAGCGCTCCCGCGGCGTAAAGCCTGTCTTTGCAGGAGGGCTTACTTGTTCAACACCTCATGCGTGAGGAACTCGGACACGTGGCCGACCTCCTGGGCGTTGATGCCGTGCCACATGCCGGTGTAGAGGACTTTGGTCAGCTTCACGTGCTGGCGCACCCAGCCCATCGTGTATTCGATCTTGTCCGGCGTGATGACCGGGTCCTGCTGGTCCCGGCCCCAGAACAGCGGCACTGTTCCGTCCAGCTCGGCATCTCGGAATTCGCCGTCGGAATCCGCATTGACCACAAAGCCTGAAAGGCCGACGACGGCGGCAAAGTCTGCGGGCCGCTGCCGCAGCAGCGTGGTGGCCATGGCCATGCCCATCGAGAATCCGAGAAGCGTCACGGACGGGTGGTTGGCCTTGACCGTGTCCAGCCAGTCGAGCACATACCCGGACGCGGCTTTGACCGCATCCACCGAATACTCGATGGAGCCGGTCAGCGGGAACCAGGAAAAGCCCGGTCCCACGGCGATGGGTGCGCGGACCGAGGCCACCGCGAAGTCGTCCGGAAGCATGTCGGCCAGGCTGAGGAGGTCCTGCTCGTTGGCGCCGTAGCCGTGCAGCAGGACGAGCAGTGGCTTGCCGGCCCTGGCTTCCTCGGGCTTGGACCACAGAACAACGGGGGCAGGAAAGGAGTCGGCAGAAGTCATGGCTCCATTCTTGCAGTTACCCACAGGTAACAACCTACGGTGGCGTAGCCAAGCGGCCGCGGTACAGGATGTATTCGAGCACAGCCTGGAGCCGCTGGCGCCGAAGCCGCTTCCGCCGCGCAGCTGGCATGAGGCGCGGAACGAAGACCTCGTCTGGGCGCGGGAGTACTTTGTGCCGTGGGTGGTGCGTCTCCTGCGCCACCGGTCCTCCGGCGACGGCATCACCGCCAAACGGCCGACGCCGGGGCCCGTGTTTGGCCCGGGGATCCCGTTGGGTTCGAGCGAAGGACCGCTGGGCCTGGGTGATCCCGTGCGGCAGTAGCCGGCGGGCTGTTGGGGAGCGCCAGAGGTGACGGAACCGCCCAAAGTGAGGAGCGACGTCGGACGTGGAAACGCATGAGGTGCTGTGGACGCGGCTGGCCGGCCAGCAGCTGAGGAAGCCGCGGGCGGCTTCGCCGGAGGACGCCGTGAAGAACCTGCTGGCTGTCCAGGCACAGGAGTTTCCCTACGCGCGCTGGTCCCTGGCCCAGCGGACCGCCGGTGCCACAGCCGCCGATGTGGAGGAGGCGGTTGCCGACGGCCGGATTCTCCGGACCCACATCCTGCGGCCCACCTGGCATTTCGTGCACCGGGATGACCTGCCGTGGCTGCGGAAACTGTCTGCGCCCCGGCTCCACCAGGCGAATGGCGGCACGTACCGCAGGACCGGGATCGACAATGAGGCGGCGCTGAGGAGCGCCGACGTCCTGGCGGAAGCGGTGGCCGGCGGAGTGCACCTCACGCGTGAACAGTTAGCTGCCCGGCTGCAGGATGCCGGCTTCCCCGGCACGGGACTTGCCCTGGCGTACCTGATCATGCACGCCGAGATCAGCGGGGTGCTGGTGAGCGGGGCTCCCGTCCGCAGTCCCGGCGGCGCCCTGCGGCAGACGTATGCGTCGTTCGATGAGCGGGTGGCCGGGGCCGCCCCGGGTGCCGCACTTTCCCGGGAGGAATCGCTGGCCGCCCTGGCACTGAGGTATTTCGGGAGCCGCGGGCCTGCCACCGTCCGGGACTGCGCGGACTGGTCCGGACTCACCATGACTGATGTGCGCAAAGGGCTGGCGCTGGCAGACGAGATTGCCCCTGGCGCCATCGTTGCCATCAGCATTGACGGCGCCGGGTTCCATCTTCGGCCTGGGTCCGCCATGGAGACGCCGGGCGGGCGCGGGCGCGGCGGGGACGGGCCCCCGCGGATAGACCTGGTCCAGTGCTACGACGAATACATCATGGGCTATTCGGTCTCGCGGCATTATTTCGGCGGGACCGCGCCGGCCTATCCCTTTGGCGATACCCCCATGCATGTTGTCCTGTCCGACGGAATGCTGGCTGGTGCGTGGCGGCATTCGCTGGTCCGGCGGGGGCGGGAGGTGCAGCGCTGCGAGCTGGACATCCGCCTGTCCCGGCCGCAGGACAACCCCACCGAGCAGGCGTTGGAGGAAACTGTTGCGAGGTACGGGGCCTTCCTCGGCACGCCAGCGGTCCGGATCCCGGCGGGTGCCTGAGGGGCCTTTCGCGCAGAGGACTAAGCTGGAATGGACACTCACCGAGAGGCCCCACCGTGTTCGACTTGTTTTTCTGGATCATCATTCTGGCCGTCCTGGTCCCCATGGGCATGCGGATGTACCGGAGGTCAATGCAGCAGCGCAACCAGGGGCCGGGGCTGCCCGGGCAGTACCCCGGCCAGTTTCCCAACCAGGGCCCCGATCAGTTCGGCAACCAGCCCGGCAGCCCGTTCGGGGGCCCGTTCCAGGGCCGCCCGGACAACCGTCCGCGGGACGGCTACACGCAGCAGGACTACTTCAGCGGAGGATTCGGAGTCCCTCAGCACGGTGGCGGGGACGAGCTTCCGCCCTTGAACCAGCCCTACCCCGGTCAGCAATACCCCAACCCGCCGTATCCGAACCAGCAGTATCCGAACCAGCAGTATCCGAATCAGCCCGGTCCTGATGGCACTGGTGCCCCGTCCTGGCAGCAGGGGCCGGTTCCCTACGAGGACAGCCCGGATTACCCGGCCAACCCGCCCCGGCCACAGCAGAACCCAGCCTCTACGGGCCCGGCACCCTCGACTCCCCCGCCGCCGTCGGCTCCGCAGGGGTTCCGCGCACGGAAACTGGCGGAGCTGGACCAGCAGTACAGCGACGGCCAGATCTCCATGGAGGACTACATGGCCCGGCGCAACGACATCATGAACGGCTAGCCGCAGGCGAACGTTTCAGGGGCATCCGGCCGGTGCCGGGCCGGCACGGGCCGGTGGCCTGCGGGGCCGGACCGATGGACGCGGCCGCTACGCGGTGACGGTCAGGGTGACTGGGGCGGCTGTGGCCGGTCCACCACATTCAGCGGTCCCGCCGATCCGTTTCCACTCGAGGGACACCTTTCGTTCCGCGAGGATTTTCCCGGCGGAGTCCAGGGCCCTGACGGTCACTGCCCCGGGGGCGTCCATATCGAATCCAAAGCGCCAAGTATCGGTGCCGGTCCTCTCGACGATGATGCCGCGTTCAGGGGAACCAAGACCGAGCGGGAGGCCAAGGCCGTTGGCCCCGGTGGGGGTTGCCGTGGCGGTTGGAAGAACGGGCCGCCGCTGGAGGCCATCTGTCGCCTCGGAGCACACTGTCTTGGTGCACAGTTGCACCCTCGCCACAACGCGGGTATCTCCGTCGAGGACCATGGTGAGGGAGTTGATCCAGGCGATCGCAGGGCAAACCGTGGCGCAGCCCGTTGCCGGCAGGAGCGCCGGCAGCAGGAGGGCTAGCCAGGCAGCGGATCTCAACCGGGGCATGCGGCCAGCATAGATCCGGCCGGATTCGAAGGCTACAGCCCCCGCGCCCGCAGGTCGGGGCCACAAGTGTACGTTCGCGCTTCATCGAGGGCCACAAGTGTACGTTCGCGCCAAACAAGACAGCCCGCGGCCCGCTGCTTGTGGCTGCGGGACGCGGGCTGAGGCACAGGCCGGCAGTGACCGGCCCAAACTCAAGTTTGGATGTAAACCGAGTTTCGAGTTTAGTCGATCTGCGGGAAGCCGAGGTCAATGACCGAGGTGGACGGGTCCGGCCAGCGTGTGGTCACCACCTTGCCGCGGGTGTAGAACCTGATGCTGTCCGGTCCGTACATGTGCGTGTCGCCGAACAGCGAGTTCTTCCAGCCGCCGAACGAGAAGGTGCCGACCGGGACGGGAATGGGGACGTTGACGCCCACCATGCCGGCCTCGACGTCGAACTCGAACTGCCGTGCCGCACCGCCGTCGCGGGTGAAGATGGCTGTCCCGTTGCCGAATTCGTTCTCGTTGACCAGCCGCACGGCGTCGCTGTACGTGTCGACGCGGACCACGGACAGGACAGGGCCGAAGATCTCGTCGTCGTACACCTTCATGCCGGGCTTCACGTGGTCCACCAGGCTGACGCCGATGAAGAAGCCGTTCGAGTCGAACTGCTGCGAGCGCCCGTCGACCACGACCGTGGCACCTTCGTTTTCGGCTCCCGCCACGTAGGAGGCCACGCGGTCCCGGTGCTCCGCGGTGATCAGCGGGCCCATCTGGGAGGCCGGGTCGGTTCCCGGGCCGATCTTGAGCCCGGCCATGCGGCTGGAAATCGCCTGCACCAGGTCGTCCGCGATGTTGCCTACCGCCACGAGGACGCTGACGGCCATGCAGCGTTCGCCCGCGGAACCGTAGGCCGCCGAAACCGCAGCGTCGGCAGCCATGTCCAGGTCGGCGTCGGGCAGCACCACCATGTGGTTCTTCGCCCCGCCCAGGGCCTGGACCCGCTTGCCCTGGTCGGCTGCCCGCTTGTAGATGGACTGCGCGATGGGCGTGGAGCCGACGAAGCTCACCGCCTTCACGTCGGGGTGCTCGAGCAGGACGTCAACGGCCTCCTTGTCCCCCTGGACCACGTTCAGCACGCCGGCGGGCAGTCCCGCTTCGGCAAAGGCCTCGGCAATGAAGATGGCGGCTGACGGATCCTTCTCACTGGGCTTCAGCAGCACCGTGTTGCCGCAGGCAAGGGCGCTGCCCACCATCCACAGCGGCACCATGGCCGGGAAGTTGAACGGGGTAATGCAGGCCACGACGCCCACCGGCTGGCGCACCGAATGCACGTCGATGCCGGCGGAGACCTGCTCGGAGCGTTCACCCTTGAGCATGTGGGACAGGCCGGTGGCGAAGTCGATGTTCTCCAGGCCGCGGGAGATTTCACCCTCGGCGTCGGAGAGAACCTTGCCGTGCTCGCTGGTGAGGATCGCCGCGAGCTCAGGCTTGCGCTGGTTCAGGATTTCGCGGACGCGGAAGAAGATGTTGGTGCGCTTGGCCAGGCTGGTTGCACGCCAGGCCGGCAGCGCGGCACGGGCGGCGGCGATGGCCTCCCCGGTCCGCGACGCCGAGGCCAGCACAACCTGCTTCTCCTGCTCGCCGGTGGCGGGGTTGAAGACGGGACCGAAACGTTCGGCGTCGCTGACGCGGCTGCCGTTGATGAAATGCGGAATGGTTTCCAAGGGAAGTCTCTTTTCGTGCGTTACTGAATCGTGCGTGGCGGGCAGAAGTATGGGATGGGGCTACTTGGCCGAGTCGAGCGAGCCGTCGGCGAGCTTGATGATCATGGAGCAGTCCTTGCCTGCCTCGCCGGCGTCGATGAGCTGCTGGAACAGCTGCTGGACGTGCCTGCCGATCTCGAGCGGCGTGCCGGTGTCCTCGGCGGCGCTGATGGCCAGGCCGATGTCCTTGTTGGCCAGTTCGGTGGTGAAGGTGGGCGCAAAGTCGTTGTTGGAGGCGGCAGTGGAAACCACGCCGGGCACCGGGTACCAGGTGCGCAGCGCCCACGAGTCGCCCGAAGAAACGGACGCAATGTCCCAGAAGACCTGCTTGTCCAGGCCCAGCCGGTCCGCCAGGACGGCACCCTCGGCGGTGGAGGCCAGGTTGATGAAGAGCATCAGGTTGTTGCAGATCTTGGCTGCCTGCCCGGTGGTGGCGCCTCCGGTGGGGATGATGTTGGCTGCCATCGGGCCGATGTAGCCGGTCGCGTCGGCGACGGCGCCCGCCTCACCGCCCACCATGAAGGTCAGGGTCCCGGCCTTCGCCCCGCTCATGCCGCCGGATACCGGGGCATCAACGAAGCGGAAGCCCGCGGCAACGGCAGCGTCGTGCAGTTCCTGGGCGGACGCGATGTCGATGGTGGAGGAGTCCACGAGCAGCGTGCGGGTATCGGCGTGGGCCAGGACACCGCCCTCGCCGAGGTAGACCGCCCGGGCGTGCTCGCCCTTGGGCAGCATGGTGAAGACGGCGTCCGCACCGTCAACGGCCTCGGCGATGCTGCCGACGGGCTTGACGCCGGCCTCCTCGGCGGCGGCAAGCGCTGCGGCGTTGAGGTCGAAACCGCGGACGTCATGCCCGGCCTTCGCCAGGTTCGCGGACATGGAACCGCCCATGTTTCCGAGGCCGATCCAACCGATTACTGCCATGTCGCAAGCTCCTTCGCTTCGGATCCGGCCGCCGGGCCGGAAGGTCTGTGTCCACGATCACATCCTGGTAGAGTGCAATCAAGGGGAAAAATTGAAGACGGCATGTGCATTGATGCACATCGAGGGAAAGGCTTGCCGTGGATACCAGGCGGCTTCCGAGTCCGGACGACCTGCTGATTCTGCTGACGGTTGCTCGGCTGGGCCGGTTCAACGCTGTGGCGGAAACGCTCGGCACAACGCACACCACCATCTCCCGCCGGATCCTCGCCCTGGACAAGCAGCTGGGCGGCCGCACCCTGGAGCGCAGCCCGCACGGCTGGGAGCTGACCCAGCTTGGCGCCTCCGCCGTGGAGGCAGCCGAGGCCATCGAGAACACCCTTGGTTCGCTCTCCGGGCTGCTCAGCCAGAACCAAAGCGCACTGTCCGGGCTGGTGCGCGTGGCGACGACGGACGGCGTCGGAGCGGTATTCGTCACCCCTGCACTGGTCCGGCTGCAGCGGCAGAACCCGCAGCTGAACATCGAAATGCTGAGCGCCACGCGGAAGGTCAGCCAGAACAGGTCCGGCGTGGACCTGGAGATCGTGGTGGGCAGGACCGACGTCAGCAATGCCCAGACCATTTTCCTGAGCAATTACTACCTGCGCCTCTACGCCAGCCGCGGCTACGCCGCGGAGCACGGAGTGCCGGAAACGCTCGACGACGTCGGGCAGCACGGCTTTGTCTCTTACGTCGAGTCTGCGCTCCAGGTGGCAGAGCTGGGGCACCGGTGGTCCTCGCAGCTGCCCATGCCCACCTCAAGCTTCCAGGCCACGAGCGTGTTCGCCCAGGTGGAGGCCGTCCGGCAGGGCGCAGGCATCGGGCTGCTGCCGAACTTCATGGTGGGCGGGCAGGCGGACTTCGTGCCGGTACTGGCCGACGACTTCGAGCGCCAGCTTCCCATCTGGGCTGTCGCGCGGCCGGAATCCCTCCGGTCGGCCCCGGTGCAGGCCGTCATCGCCGCACTGAAGGAAGAGGTGAAGGACCGCGCGGCGCTGCTGGCAGGCTGACGGGCCCCGCTCAGCCGGCGGCCGTCCGGCCCTGAAGGGCGTCAGGCCTGGAACAGCCGGCGCACCACCTGCCCGGACGCCAGCGCATCCAGCCCCTCGTTGATTTCCGTGAGCGGCTTGGTGTCCGTGTGCAGCAGCTCCACCGGCAGTTTGCCGTCCCGCCAATAGCCCAGGTAGAGCGGGATGTCCCGCCCGGGAACGGCGTCGCCCATGTAAGAACCCAGCAGGCGCTTGCCGGCCCCGGCGAACTGCAGTGCGGGCACCGTCAGCTCGGCGGAGGGATGGGGCAGGCCGACCGAAACCACGGCGCCGCCCCGGGTCACGTGCCCCAGGCAGGCGGCAATCACGCCCGCGGAACCGACGGCTTCGACGGCGATGTCCACACCGTTGCCTGCCGCCTCCGCGATCAGGCGGGCAGCGTCCTCGGGCCTCCCCACCGCGGTGGCACCGCAGTCGAGGGCGAGCTGGTGCTTGCCGGTATTGGGATCGATGGCGATCACACTGCCGGCCCCGGCGAGGGACGCGGCCATGACCGCGGACAGGCCCACCGCGCCGAGCCCGAACACGGCCACCGATTGGCCGGCCGTGACGGCGGCCGTGTTGAGCACGGCGCCCATTCCGGTGAGCACGGCGCAACCGAACATCGCCGCAACGGTGTCCGGGACGTCGTCGTCAATCACCACCACCGACTCCCGGGCCACCACCGCGTAATCGGCAAAAGCCGAGACGCCCAGGTGGTGGTTGATCCGCTCCCCCGCGGGCGTGCGCAGCAGCGCCTCGCCGTGCAGCAGGTCGCCGGAACCGTTGACCTCCGCCGCCCGGTGGCAGAGGGCGGGACGGCCGGACCGGCAGGCGCGGCAGTCCCCGCAGCTCGGCACGAAGACCAGCACCACATGGTCGCCCACCGACACATCGGAGACGCCGTCGCCCACGGACTCGACCCGCCCCACCGCCTCATGGCCCAGCGCCATCGGCAGGGGCCGCACCCGCGAGCCGTCCACCACGGAAAGGTCCGAATGGCACAGGCTGGAGTAGGTGATGGCCACGCCCAGCTCGCCGGCCCGGGGCTCAGGACGGTCCAGCTCCTGGACCACCAGGGGCCGGGCGTCGGCGTAGCTGGGCTTCTGCGGTGCGCCGCCCGCAGCCGTGTCAGCATTCGGGACGGTGGAGTAGAGGACTGCTGCTTTCATGGAAATCCTTGGTGTCGTTGAACGGGCAACTGCCCGGCCCCGCATCAGTGGCGGGCCGGGCAGTCACTGTTAGTGGCAGCTGCCGAATGCTCGTTGGGTCCGGGACTCAAGCCGGTGGGCCCGGATTGCTTCCTACTTCCTGCCGGCGGCCAGCAGGTCGGCGGTGCCCTTGGCGTCGGCCGCATCCACGTCGTGGAGCGAGACCCCGCGGGTTTCCTTCAGGAAGAACACCGCGACGGCGGTGATGACGCAGGCGATCAGCAGGTAGATGGCCACCGGGACGGAGGACTTGTAGGTGCCCAGCAGCGAGGCGGCGATGATCGGGGCCAATGAACCTGCCACGATCGAGGTCACCTGGTAGCCGAGCGAAACGCCGGAGTACCGCATCCGGGTAGGGAACATTTCCGCCATGATGGCGGGCTGGCCGGCGTACATGAGGGCGTGGAACAGCAGGCCGATCATGATGGAGGCCAGGATGATCATGTCGTTCTTGGTGTCCATCATGGGGAAGGCGAAGAAGCCCCAGGTGGCGCCCAGGATGGCGCCGGCCATGTAGACGGGCTTGCGGCCGAAGCGGTCCGACAGCTTGCCCACCAGCGGAACGGCCACGAAGTGCACGGCGTGGGCGAAGAGCAGGAGCAGCAGGATCCGGGTGGTGTCCGCCTGGACCACCGTCTTCAGGTACGTGATGGAGAACGTGACCACGAGGTAGTAGAGGATGTTCTCGGCAAAGCGCAGGCCCATGGCGGTGAAAACGCCGCGCGGGTAGCGCTTGAACACCTCGGCAACGCCGTAGCCCTTGTGCCCGGCCTCGACCTCTTTGCGGGCTTCGAGGAAGATCGGGGCGTCGTTGACCTTGGTGCGGATGTAGTAGCCGATCAGGACGATCACCGCGGAGAGCCAGAACGCCACGCGCCAGCCCCAGCCGAAGAAGGCTTCCTGGGTCAGGGTGGACGACAGGATGAACAGCACGGCCGTGGCGAGCAGGTTGCCCATGGGCACGGCGGACTGCGGCCAGCTGGCCCAGAATCCGCGGGACTTGCTGGGGCTGTGCTCTGCCACCAGGAGGACTGCGCCGCCCCATTCACCGCCGACGGCGAAGCCCTGGGCAAACCGCAGGAACACCAGGAGCGCGGGCGCCCAGTAGCCGATCTGCTGGAACGTCGGCAGGCAGCCCATCAGGAAGGTGGACACACCCACCAGGATGATGCTCAGCTGCAGCAGCTGCTTGCGGCCGAACTTGTCGCCGAAGTGGCCGAAGACGATGCCGCCGATCGGGCGGGCAACGAATCCGACGGCGTACGTGAGGAAGGCGGCGATGATGCCGTCCAGCTCCGTGCCGGCGTTGGGGAAGAAGGCCTTGCCGAAGACCAGGGTGGCGGCGGAGGCGTAGAGAAAGAACTCGTACCATTCCACGACGGTGCCGGCCATGGACGCCGTAACGACTTTCTTGAGGCCTGAGGCCTTGACATCGGTTTCCTCTGCACGCCTTGCGGCGGAGCTTTCCGTACTCATGCGAACTCCTTCGGCGTCTTCCTCGACACCACTGGGACCAATCGGGGGCGCACGGGTGCTGTGATGCGCACCACGAACGCCGGATTCAACGAGTATGGTCTGCCTGTGACGCAAGCTCAACGCCAAATAGTGCAGGGCGCATCTGCATAAATGCACATGCGGGGCATCCCCATGGGCCCGGTGTTGCCGCTGTCCGGACGGCTCCGGCGGGATGCCTCTGCCTGGAGTCAGTTCAGGAAGTGGGCCCTGAGCTGGGCGTTCAGCTGGCCGATCTCCGTGAGGAAGCCGTCGTGGCCGATCGGCGAATCGATGATGTGCACGTCCACGTTGCCGGGCAGTGCCTCGGCGAGTTCCAGCGACTGGGCGGGAAAGTACAGCCTGTCGGACTCCACGGCGGCGACGAAGAAGTCGGCCGTGGCCCGGGACAGGGCCTCCTTCAGCGTCCCACGCCCGCGGGTCACGTCATGGCTCATGAGCGCTTCCGTCAGGGCGATGTAGCTGTTGGCGTCGAAGCGCCGGACGAGTTTGTTGCCCTGGTGGTCCAGGTAGCTCTCCACCTGGTAACGGCCGCGCCCCGCCAGGGCATCCGCCTGCAGCGGCTCCTCAGCCGCCTGGGCGTTCCTGCCGAACCGGAAATCGAGTTCGTAGGCGGAGCGGTAGGTGATGTGGGCAATGCGCCGCGCCAGCGCCAGGCCCTCCGCGGGTTCCGCGCCGCCGTAGTAGTCGCCGCTGTTGAAGTGCCGGTCCTGCCGGATTGCAAGGGTCTGCGCCTGGGCGAACGCGATCTGCTCGGCAGTGCTCCTGGCCCCGACGGAAATGACACCGCAGCGGCGCACACGCTCCGGGAAAGTGACTGCCCATTCGAGGGCGCGTGCCCCGCCCATGGATCCGCCCACCACGGCGTGCCAGCTGCTGATGCCGAGCAGGTCGGCGAGCCTGGCCTCGGCGATGGTTGAGTCGCGCAGCGTCACCAGCGGAAAACGCGAACCCCAGGGCTTGCCGTCCGGTGCGGGCGACGACGGCCCGGTGGACCCGTAACAGCCGCCCAGGATGTTGATGGAAATGACGAAGAACCTGTCAGTGTCAGCCGGCGCGCCGGGCCCGGCAAGCTGCTCCCACCAGCCTTCCTCGTCCCCGGCACCGCGGGTCACGTGGGTGCTGCCGGTCAGGGCGTGCTGGACGAGGATGGCGTTGGAGCCGTCCGCGTTGAGCGTTCCCCAGGTTTCGTAGGCCAGGGTCACGTCCGGCAGGAATCCTCCGGCCTCGAGTTCCATGCTGCCGATGTTGCGGTACTGGACAGTTCCATCCAGGACGGGAGTGCCATCGGGAACTGCGTCATTCGGAACAGTGCCCTCGGGCGTCTTGCCGGCCGGAGCGTCGGTGTGGCTGACAGAAATCGTCACAGGTAAACCTCTTCTACGCGCTTGCCCGCCGTCAGCAGACCGGCAGGCCAGGTCTTCACCCGGGGCACCCCACCGCGGAAGGAGGGTTGCCGGCCAGCAAGCCGGGGCTGTCGCTGGCACTCATGACCTGTTGCCCAGTGTACGAAACAGGCGGACGCCTGCGCGAAGAATGTGACGGCTGTGTGACTCCCGGCCTGGAATGGGACGGGAGTCACACGGTCGGGCAGGGCCGTCAGGCGCCTTTCGCCGCGCGGAATCCGGCGTCGAGGTCGGCGAGGATGTCATCGATGTGCTCCAGGCCCACCGACAGCCGGACCAGCCCGGGGGCAACCCCGGCCACGCTCTGCTGTTCCGGGCTCAGCTGGCTGTGCGTGGTCGACGCCGGGTGGATGACGAGGGAGCGGACGTCGCCGATGTTCGCCACGTGGGAGTGCAGTTCCAGGGCGTCCACGAAACGTTTGCCGGCCTCGGCGCCGCCGGCCACTGTAAAGGCCACCACAGCGCCGGTGCCCTTGGGCCCGTACTTCAGCCCGCGCTCATACCAGGGGCTGGACGGCAGCCCGGCGTAGGCCACGGACTCCACGTCGTCCCGGGCCTCCAGCCAATTGGCCACCGCCACCGCGTTGGCCACGTGGCGCTCCACGCGCAGGCTCAGTGTTTCCAGGCCCTGCGCGATCAGGAAGGCATTGAACGGGGACACCGCCGAACCCAGGTCGCGGAGCAGCTGGACCCTCGCTTTGAGGATGTAGGACAGGTTGGCTCCGAGGGCGCCGCCCTCTCCGAGGTCGCGGGCGTAGACGAGGCCGTTGTAGGTGGGGTCCGGTGTGTTGAAGCCGGGGAAGCGCTCCTGGTCCTTGCCGAAGTCGAAGTTTCCTGAATCCACGATGACACCGGCGATGGCGGCGCCGTGTCCGCCCAGGTACTTGGTGGCCGAGTGCACCACAATGTCCGCACCCCATTCAAGCGGCCGGATGAGGTAGGGGGTGGACAGCGTGTTGTCCACGATGAGCGGCACACCGGCCTCGTGCGCTGCCCGGGAGACGCCTTCGATGTCCAGGACGTCCTGCCGGGGATTGGACACCACCTCGGCGAAGAAGAGCTTGGTGTTCGGCTGCACGGCGTCGCGCCACTGCTGCAGGTCATCCGGGTCGGCCACGAAGGTGACGGATACGCCGAACTTCTTCAGGGTGTGCGCCAGCAGGTTGTAGGTGCCCCCATAGAGGCTGGGGCTGGCCACCACGTGGTCGCCGGCCTCGGCGATGTTGAGGATGGCGTAGGTTTCGGCGGCCTGGCCAGAGCTCAGGAGCAGCGCGGCAAGCCCTCCCTCCAGGCTGGCGATCCGCTGCTCCACGGCATCCTGGGTCGGGTTGCCGATCCGGGTATAGATGGGGGCGATCTCGGCAAGCGCGAAGCGGTCTGCCGCGCTTTCGGCGCTGGGGAACACGAACGACGTCGTCTGGTAGATCGGCAGCGACCTGGCACCGGTGGCGGCGTCGGGCACCTGGCCGGCGTGGATCTGGCGGGTTTCGAATGACCATGCGTTGGACATGCAGGCTCCTCTGTTGAAGGGGCATGTGCTGGTCCCGGCACAGGCCCGCGCTTGCCGCATGGCGGATGCCATGCGGCCAGGTCTTCACCCGGGGCACCCCGCCGCGGCGGAGGGTTGCCGGCCAGCGAGCCGGGGCTTTCTTCGCTGGCACTCATGACCTGCGATCAGTGTAGGAATAGCCCTCCGGCGCGCACAGCTTTGTGAAGAATTTCGTCAAAAGCTGGACATTTCGTTAAGTTAGGCCACCCTAAGCTGAGAGCCCGGTCACAAAGTGCCAAGATGAGGGCATGCGCATGGATCACGTCTCTTACGCCTGTGAACACGATGGCCTCGCGGCCACCACCGAACGTATCTCCTCCGCCCTCGGCGTCGAAGCCGTTAAGGGCGGGGTCCACCCCCGGTTTGGAACCCGGAACATGATCATCCCGCTGGC
This sequence comes from Arthrobacter sp. NPDC056727, assembly GCF_042790555.1. Taxonomy (NCBI): domain Bacteria; kingdom Bacillati; phylum Actinomycetota; class Actinomycetes; order Micrococcales; family Micrococcaceae; genus Arthrobacter; species Arthrobacter sp. NPDC056727. The sequence goes on from NZ_JBHTZA010000009.1 coordinate 85,536, forward strand.
CGGCCACAAGTACCTTGAGGTTGTTGAGGTCCTGGACCACCCGGCATCGGACAAGGCGCCGTTTGGCCAGGCCGTCCGGGCCCGGTCCGCAGCGGGCGGCGGCTGGATGGGCTGGTGCGTCGAAGTTGACGACCTCGCCCCGTTCGAGGAACGCCTCGGCCGCTCCGCCGTCAACGGCAACCGCAAGTTCCCGGACGGCCGCGAACTTGTCTGGAAGCAGATCGGCATCCTGGGGCTCATCGCGGACCCCCAGGTTCCGTACATGCTGAAGTGGGAAGGCGATCCCGGGTTGCACCCGTCCAACGCCTATGACAGCAATGTGAAGATGTCCAGCCTCACGATCGCGGGCTCCGCCGAGCGCGTGACCGAGTGGCTCGGCGAGCCGGTGGAACGGCCGCTGGAGGACGTGGCCGTGAACTGGGTGGCCCCGCACGGTACGCCGGGCATCCTCTCCGTCACGTTCGAAACCGCAGCGGGCGCCGTCACCATCTGACGCTTCCGCCTTTTACTCCGGCCGCCATCAGCGGGTGCCAACGACGCCACCCGCCGATGGCGGCCGGATCATTTTTAACGGCTGGTTGCTAGCCCAGCCCGACGGCCTTGCCAAACAGGCTGAACCCGACGAAGGCCACGATATCCAGCAGGGCATGCGCGATGACCAGCGGCATCACCCGGCGCGTCCTGGTGTAGACCCACGCGAACACCACGCCCATGACGGCGTTTCCGATGAAGGGCCCGAACCCCTGGTACAGGTGGTAGCTGCCGCGAAGCATTGAAGAGACAAAAATCGCCAGGGGCATGGACCAGCCGAACTTGCCGAACCGGTCCAGAAGGTAGCCCACCACAATGACTTCCTCCACGATCGCGTGGCGCACGGCGGACAGGATCAGCACGGGCACCGTCCACCAGTAGGCGTCCAGGCCGCTGGGGATGATCGCCGTCGTAATGCCCAGGGCACGTCCGGCGGCGTAAAGACCCAGCGACGGCACACCGATCAGGGCCGCCAGCCCGAGCCCCTGCAGCAGGTCCTTTCCCGGCCGGGCAAAGTTGAAGCCCAGCTTCCGGAACGCGGAGCCGGAGCCATGCCCCAAACCGGCCTTCGCCTGGCGCTGGTCGGTCAGGAAGAAGATCACCAGCAGGACCGGCACCAGGGCGAACACGATGTCCAGCAGCTGGTAGGTCAGGTCGAAGTATTCCCTGGTGCTTTGCGACCTGTTGAGTGTGGACGTTCCCTGTGCCAGCGGCGCCCGGGTCATCTTGTCCAGGAGCTGCACCACCGAGTAGACCGCGGACTGCCCCAGCGACAGCCCCAGGACAATCAAGACTTCGAACCGCAGCCGGCGGCGGGAGGGAACCAACATGTTCCTATCTTGCCTGCCCCCGCTGGTACTTTCCTGTCAGCCCGTCCGGTCCTGCCGCCGTCGGGCCTTACCTTCCGGCCCGCCGGTACCCGTCCGGCCGCAGGCTGACCCTATGCTGGGGAGCTATGAGCGCTCCCGGGAAAATCATCATGATCCGGCACGGCCAGTCGGCCGCCAACGCGGATACCTCCATCTACAACAGGGTGCCCGACTACCGGATTCCCCTCACGGAGCTTGGGCTGGAGCAGGCGAAGGCCGCCGGGGAGCGCGTCCGGCGGGAGCTGGACGGGCGGCAGGTGAGTGTCTACGTCTCACCGTACCTGCGCGCCTACCAGACCCTTGAGGCGCTGAACCTGGGCTCCCTGACGGAACGCGTGATCGAGGAACCGCGGCTGCGCGAACAGGACTGGGCCAACTTCCAGATCTCCGGCGACATCGAGGACCAGAAGGAGCTCCGCAACGCCTACGGCCACTTCTTCTACCGCTTCCGGGAGGGCGAATCCGGCTCCGATGTCTACGACCGGATCTCCTCCTTCATGGAGACCCTGTACCGGCACTGGTCCAAGCCCGACTACTCCCCCAACGCCCTGCTCGTCACGCACGGCCTGACCATGCGCCTGTTCTGCATGCGCTGGTTCCACTGGTCCGTGGAGTACTTCGAGTCCCTGAACAACCCGGAAAACGCGGAGATCCGCATGCTGGTTCGCAACGGCGCGGGCAAGTATGAACTGGACACGCCCTTCACCCAGTGGGTGGACCGGAGGGTGGACGAAACCGTGCTGGACGCCCCGCCAGTGATCTTCTGAAGCGCCTCCCGTCCCAGCCGCCGGTCTAGCTGCCGGCGACGATCACTTCGGTGCCGCGCGCCTCGAACGCGGCCTTGTCCGCCGCGGAAATGCCGGAGTCGGTGATGAGCCGGGTGAAGTCGTAGCCGTCCATGGTGGCGAACGCCCGGCGGCCCACCTTCGAGGAGTCCGCTATCACGTAGGAGACACTGGCCCGGCTGGCCAGCAGGGCGTTCACGGTGGCCTCCGCCTCGCCGGTGTTGGTGGGCCCGACCTCGGCGTCGACGCCGTTGACCCCGATGAAGGCGATGTCCAGCACCACCTTCTGCATGATGATGTCCGTGTACGGGCCCACGAGTTCATAGGACCGTGTGTTGAGGATGCCGCCGGTCACCATCACCTTGATGTTGGGCCGGACGGCAAGCTGCGAGGCGATGTTGATGGCGTTGGTCACCACCGTGAGGGTGGGCTGGTTCGACGGCGAGTTGAGGTCTTCGCGGGTAGCCAGGATCTGCGCAAGGGCGGTGCTCGTGGTGCCGCCGCACAGCCCGATGACCATGCCCGGGGCGATGAGCGCGGAGGCGGCGAGGGCGATCTCCTGCTTGGCCACGGCGTGGTCGTCCCGGTTGTACCTGCCGGGAAGGTCGTAGGCCAGGGCGCCGGTGGTGGCACCGCCCCGGGTCCGCGTCAGCAGCCGCCGCTTGGCCAGGCTGTCCAGGTCCCGCCGGGCGGTTGCCGGCGAGACACCGAGCCGGGTGACGATCTCCTCAACCTCCACCTGGCCGGCTTCGGCAAGGAGATCGAGGATGGCCGTCAGTCGGTCGGTGCGGGTCATGCGTGGCCTTTCAAATTCACAAACCGTCACGAGAAATGACGTTTTCTGATTGTATCAGACCTCTTGCGATCACTTTCCGTCACGCTTCGTAGGAAATGGTCCCGCCTGACACTACCGTGCCCGCACGCCTGCGCGCCAAACAGCGTGCGTGAGCGGCATGCCGGGCCGGTAGGCGAGGTGCGTGGCGGACGGGGCGTTAAGGACGTGCAGGTCCGCCCGGTGTCCGACGGCGATCGAGCCCACCGCGCGTTCGCCGTCGACGTCGTTCCCGGACTCGCGCTGCAGCGCCAGGGCCCCGCCGTACGTCGCCGCCCGGACGGCCTCATGGACACTCAGGCCCATCTGCAGGACGGCGGTGGTGACGCAGAAGGACATGGAACTCGTGTAGGACGTGCCGGGATTGCAGTTGGACGCCAGCGCCACGGGCACGCCGGCATCCAGCAGCTGCCGTCCGGGGGCCAGCGGCTGCCGCGTGGAGAGATCGCAGGCCGGCAGGCACGTGGCCACCGTTCCGCGCCGGCCCGTTCCCGCGGCGGCATCCCAGCCGGACCAGCTGGCGGCGAGGCTTGCGATGTCCTGCTCCGAAAGATAGTTCACGTGGTCAACGCTCGCCGCGCCGAACTCCACCGCGAGGCCAACACCCGGGCCGTGCCCCAGCTGGTTGCCGTGCACCCGCAGCCCCAGCCCTGCGTCCCGGCAGGCCTGCAGCACGGCGCGGGACTGTTCCTCGGTAAAGGCGCCCCGTTCGCAGAACACGTCGGCCCAGCGGACGTAGGGGCGGGCGGCATCCAGCATGGGACCGCTGGCCAGCCTGGTGTAGTCATCCGCGTCAATCCCGGCCGGCACCAGGTGGGCGCCCAGGTAGGTCACCTCGTCCGCGACCGTGGAAGCAATCCGGGCACTCCTGGCTTCCTGCTCCACGTCCAGGCCGTAGCCGGTTTTGGTCTCCAGGTATGTGGTTCCCTGGGACACGGCTTCGGCAACGCGGCCCTGGGCCAGCCTCGTGAGGTCGTAGTCGCTGGTGTTCCGGGTGGCATTCGTGGTGACGGCGATGCCGCCGGCGCTGTACTCCTCCCCCGCCATCCGCGCCTCGAATTCCGCTGTCCGGTCCCCGGCGAAGATCAGGTGCGTGTGGGCGTCCACCCAGCCGGGCAGCACGGACCGGCCACCGGCGTCCACGGCGTCATCGGCCGCGGGAGCCGAGGATGCCGGGCCGATCCAGGAGATGCGTTCACCGTCGATCACCACTGCCGCGTCCTTGAGGACACGGTGCTCCGCGTCCTGGGTCATCAGTTCGGCAATGTTGGTGATCAGGGTGCTCATGGATCCATTCTTCAGCGCCGGATGGACCAGCGCGTGGCAGCCAGCGCTTCCGCCGTCCGGGATACCGGACCGTTCCCGGCCCCGGGTCCGGCGAGGATCAGGGCGGCGGCCAGTTCCGCGACGCCGGACGAGGTCTGGAACCCGTAGCCGCCCTGGCCGGCGAGCCAGAAGAACCCGCGGGCCTCGGCGTCGAACCCCACCACCGGGACGCCGTCGGCCGCCTCGGTGCGCAGGCCGGTCCAGGCCGTCCGGACGGGACCGATCCCCAGCGTCGTCAGGGTGTTGAGCCGGGCGACGAGCCGCTCCACGTCCCCTGGGCGGGGACGTGCGTCCTCGGCAGCGCTGGGGACGTGTTCCGACGGCGAGATCAGCACGTCGCTGCCTTCCCTGCGGAAGTAGAAGGAATCGTCGGCCGCAGCCACCATGGGGCTGCCCTCCGGCAGCGGGTGGCCGACACCGGCAATCGCCGCCGTGCGGCGGTACGGCTGCAGGCCGATCTTCTCGACGCCGCTGAGCACCGCAAGCTCGTCCGCCCAGGCGCCGGCCGCGTTGACCAGCACGCCGGCCGAGAAGCCTTCCTGCCCGGCGCCGATCTCCCAGCCGGACCCGAGCCGCTGGGCCGAGTGGACGCGGGCGCCGGTGATGATGTCCACGCCGGCAGCTTCGGCGCGCGCCCGGTGCCTTTCCAGGAGCTCCGGGGCGTCGCACCCGAAGGAGCCGGTGTCCAGGCCGGCGGCGGAGAAGGCCTCCGGCTTCAGGGCCGGGCACAGGCCGAGCGCTTCCTCGTGGTTGATCAGGCGCATCTCGCCGCTGGCCTCGGCCCGCACCGTTTCTTCGTCCCCGATGAGCAGGAAGCTCCGCGGCGAAAGCACGGGCCGGGTCCGTCCGGCGTCGTCCGCCGTGATCAGCTCAAGCGTGCGCACGGTGAGCTCCCGGACCACCGGCGGACCGTAGCTGGGGATGAGCTGCCGGGCGGAGCGCGAGGACGTGTGGTACGCGAGCTGCTGTTCCGCTTCCACGAGGGCCACGGTGCATTTGCCGGCCAGCGCGGAGGCCAGGGACAGCCCGGCGATCCCGCCGCCCACAATGACTACGTCATAGGTTGATGCCATGGGCCCAATCCTTACAGATGGCAGGAAGCTACGCAGCCACCGCGTCCCGGCTCTTGACGAACGCCTGAACGCACGTTTCGACGTCGTCGGCGCTGTGCGCGGCGGACAGCTGGACCCGGATGCGGGCGGCCCCGCGCGGCACCACGGGGAAGCTGAAGGCCGTCACATAGACCCCGTGCTGGAGCATCTGGTCTGCCACCTTTGCCGCCAGGACGGCGTCGCCGAACATGACCGGCACGATGGCGTGCTCGCCGTCGAGCAGCTCAAACCCTTCCTCCGTCATCCGGCGGCGGAAAAGCTCCGCGTTCCGGAACAGCGTGGCACGCAGCTCCCCGGAGCCCTGCACGAGTTCGAGGGCCTTGATGGTGGCCGCCACGATGGCCGGTGCGAGGGAGTTGGAGAAGAGGTAGGGGCGCGCCTTCTGCCGGAGCATCGCCACCACTTCGCCGCGGCCGGACACGTAGCCGCCTGAGGCGCCGCCCAGCGCCTTGCCGAACGTGCCGGTGTAGATGTCCACGCGGTCGGAGACGCCGGCGTGCTCGGGCGTTCCGGCTCCAGTGGCGCCCATGAACCCGACGGCGTGGGAATCGTCCACCATCACCAGGGCGTCGTGCTTTTCGGCGAGGTCGCAGATGGCCTCCAGCGGGGCCAGGTAGCCGTCCATGGAGAAGACGCCGTCGGTGACGATGATCTTCCGCCGGGCGGCCTTCGCCTCCACCAGCTTCGCCTCCAGGTCAGCCATGTCCTGGTTGGCGTACCGGAACCGCTGCGCCTTGCAGAGCCGGATGCCGTCGATGATCGAGGCGTGGTTCAGAGCGTCCGAAATGATGGCGTCCTCGGGGCCGAAGAGCGATTCGAAAACACCGCCGTTGGCGTCGAAGCAGCTGGAGAACAGGATGGTGTCCTCCGTGCCCAGGAACTTTGAGACCGCGGCTTCGAGCTCGAGGTGGAGGTCCTGGGTGCCGCAGATGAACCGCACGCTGGCCATGCCGAAGCCGCGCTCATCCATGGCGGACTTGGCCGCCGCGATGATGTCGGGGTGGTCGGCCAGGCCCAGGTAGTTGTTGGCGCAGAAGTTCAGGACGGGCGAGCCGGCCTCGCCGATCTGCCCGGCGGTGATGTGGCTGGCCTGGGCGGAGTCGATGTGCCGCTCGGTCTTGTAGAGGCCTGCGGTGCGGATTTCGTCCAGCTCGGCGCGGAGCTGGTTCTTGATGGCTGAGTACATGGCGGGTTCTCCTCGGCTGGGAAACTGTTCGAAACTGTGGATGGGGCCGGATGTTCCGGCCAGGCTGTTGCGGGTCAGATTTCCGACCAGTCGAGCACCACTTTGCCGCCGACGCCAGCCTTTGCGATTTCAAAGCCCTTTTCCCATTGGGCTGCAGGCAGCACGTCGGTGACAACGGCGGAGATGCTGGCGTGCAGCGCAGGGTTGGAGGACAGCATGGCGCTCATGGCGTACCAGGTCTCGTACATCTCGCGGCCGTAGATGCCCTTCAGGGTCAGCATGTGCGTGACCACCTTGCCCCAGTCGATGTCGATGGACTGGCTGGGCAGGCCCAGCATGGCGATCCGCCCGCCGTGGTTCATGTTGTCGATCATCTCCGGCAGGGCCGTGGGATGGCCGGACATCTCGAGTCCGATGTCGAAGCCCTCGCGCATGCCGAGCTCCCGCTGCGCTTCCCGCACCCGCGTCCTGGAGACGTCAATGGCGAGGTCGACGCCGAGCTGCCGGGCAAGCTCCAGCCGGGGCGCAGAGACGTCGGTGATAGCGATCTTGCGGGCACCCGCGTGGCGGGCAACGGCGATGGCCATCAGGCCGATCGGCCCGGCGCCGGTGATCAGCACGTCCTCGCCCACCAGCGGGAAACTCAGCGCCGTGTGCACGGCGTTGCCGAAGGGATCGAAGATGGCGCCGAGCTCCGGCGTGACGGACGGGTCCTGGTGCACCCAGACGTTCGTCTCGGGAATGACCACGAATTCGGCGAACGCGCCGTCGCGCTGCACGCCGACGCTGACGGTGTGGATGCACATCTGCCGGCGGCCGGCGCGGCAGTTGCGGCAGATGCCGCAGACAATGTGGCCTTCGCCGGAGACGCGGTCGCCCACTTTGACGTAGCGCACGTCCTCGCCGGTGGCCACCACCTCGCCGTAGAACTCGTGGCCGGCGATCAGCGGGGCCTCGATGATGCCCTGCGCCCAGGCGTCCCAGGACTGGATGTGCAGGTCCGTGCCGCAGATGCCGGTGGTGAGCACGCGGATCTTGACCTCGCCGGGTCCGGCCTCGGGTTCCGGGCGGTCCGTCAGTTCGAATCCGGCGTGTGCGCCGGACTTGTAGAGGGCCTTCATTGGCTTCCTTACGTTCGGCATGCGGTGGCATGCGGGGAATCTCCCTTCATTAGAGCCACCATCGACCCGTTAGCACAAGGGGATTTTTCTCAATCGACGATTAAGGAATTGCTAAGGAATAGGATGGAGCGCATGGAGATCCACCAGCTCGAAATGCTGCGGGAGCTTGGCGCGCTGGGAAGCGTGAAGGCCGTCGCCGACACCCTGCTCGTCACGCCCTCGGCCGTGTCCCAGCAGCTGGCCCAGCTGCAGAAAAGCGTTGAGGTGCCGCTGACCCGGAAGGAGGGCCGGAACCTGGTCCTCACAGAGGCCGGACAGGTGCTCGCGGACGCTGGTGCCGCCGTCGTCAGCGCCATGGCCGACGCGCGGATGGCGATCGGCGCGTACCACGGTTCCACGGTTGCGCCGGTGACGGTGAGCGGCTTCCACAGCGCGGGGCAGGCGCTGTTTGCGCCGCTGGCCCGGCTGCTGGACGGGTCGGACAAGCCGAAGGTGCTGCTCTCCGACGAGGACGTGGCGCAGCAGGATTTTCCCGCGCTGACGGCACGGTACGACCTCGTCCTGGCGCACCGGATGGACCACAGCCCCAAGTGGCCGGAGGAAAGGGTGGCGGTGATACCGCTGGCCCATGAACCGCTGGATGTTGCGCTGCCGGCCGGCCACCGCCTGGCCGCCCAGGCGGCCCTGACGGCGTCCGACGTCGTCGGCGAACCGTGGGTGACCAGCCGCGCCGGCTACTCCCCCGCCGACGTGCTGTCCGCCGTCGCCGCGGTGTCCAGCCAGGAGCTGAACATCGTGCACCGGATCAACGACTACTCAACGGTGGCGGCCCTGGTGGCCTCCGGCAGCGTGATCGGCCTGCTGCCGCGGCACACGGCGCGGCCCGTCCTCAATGCGGACATCGTGCTGCGGCCGCTGCAGGGCATCAGCACACGGCGCCGGATCGATATCCTGGCCCGCCCGGAAAACCTGAAGCGCGCGTCGGTGCGGGTGGTGTGCGAGGCGCTGCAGGACATCATGGCCCGGCTCAGCCACAGTTAAGCCCAACTGGGTCGTTAAACCCAGCTGGGTCGCAGTTGTTGTCGTTGTGAGCCCTCAAAACGACATTAACTGCGACCCAGTTGGGTTAAAACCGTTAGACGGTGACGCCGAGCTTCTCCAGGATCAGTTCCTTGACGCGGCCGGCGTCGGCCTGGCCGCGGGTGGCCTTCATGACGCCGCCAACGATGGCGCCGATGGCCTGCAGCTTGCCGGCGCGGATCTTCTCCGCGACGTCGGGCTGCGCGGCCAGGGCGGCGTCGATGGCTTCCAGGAGCGGCCCGTCGTCGGACACTACGGCCAGGCCGCGCTTCTCGACGACCTCGGCGGGGGTGCCCTCGCCGGCGAGCACGCCGTCCAGCACCGCGGAGGCCATCTTGTTGTTGATCTTGCCGGCCTCGACCATCTTGCTCAGCTCAACAATGGTGGCCGGTGTGACACCCAGCTGGCCGGGGTCGACGTCGGCGTTCTTGGCGCGGCCCACGATCTCGCCCATCCACCACTTGCGGGCCACGGAAGCGGTGGCGCCCGCGGCGATGGTCTCCTCGATCTCGTCCAGCACGCCGGCGTTGACGACGTCGCGGAACTCCAGGTCCGAGTAGCCCCAGTCCTGCTTCAGCCGCTTGCGGCGCTCGGCCGGCGGCTCGGGCAGCGTGGCGCGGAGCTCCTCCACCCATTCCCGGGAGGGAACCACGGGAACCAGGTCCGGCTCCGGGAAGTAGCGGTAATCGTCGGCGTCGGACTTTGCCCGGCCCGACGTCGTCGTGCGCGTGTCCTCGTGCCAGTGGCGGGTCTCCTGGATGACCGGCTCGCCGGACTCCAGGACGGCGGCGTGCCGCTGGATCTCGTACCGGACGGCATGTTCGACGGCGCGCAGCGAGTTCACGTTCTTCGTTTCGGAGCGGATGCCGAAGCGTTCGCGGCCGTGCGGGCGCAGCGAAACGTTGGCGTCGCAGCGGACGTTGCCGCGCTCCATCTTGGCATCGGAAACACCGAGGTTCTTCACGATTTCCCGCACGGCGGCCACGTAGGCCTTGGCGAGCTCGGGGGCGCGGGAACCGGCACCCTCGATCGGCTTGGTGACGATCTCCACCAGCGGAACACCGGCACGGTTGTAGTCCACCAGCGAGTACTCCGCGCCCTGGATGCGCCCGGCCGAACCGCCCATGTGGGTCAGCTTGCCGGCGTCCTCCTCCATGTGCGCCCGCTCGATCTCGACGCGGAACACGGTGCCGTCCTCGAGTTCGATGTCCAGGTAGCCGTCATAGGCGATCGGCTCGTCGTACTGGGACGTCTGGAAGTTCTTGGGGGTGTCCGGGTAGAAGTAGTTCTTCCGGGCGAAGCGGCAGGACTCGGCGATCTTGCAGTTCAGCGCCAGGCCGATCTTGATGGAGGACTCCACAGCGGTCCTGTTCACCACCGGCAGGACGCCGGGCATGCCCAGGTCCACCTCGTTGACGTTGGTGTTGGGTTCGTCGCCGAACACGTTGGGCGCGGAGGAGAACATCTTGGTCTTCGTGTTGAGTTCAACGTGGACCTCGAACCCCAGGACGGGGTCGTACTTCTCCATCGCCTCTTCGAAGCTCAGAGTTGCGTCAGACATCAGTGTGAACCTCCGTGGCTCGAAGCAGCGGCAGTTGTGGCGGCGAGGTCGGGCGCCTTGTCCAGCAGCGGACCGCCCCACTTCGCTTCCAGCAGGGATTCCAGGACGGCACCCACGCGGTAGAGCCGGGCGTCCTCGCGGGCCGGAGCCAGCAGCTGGATGCCGACCGGCAGCCCGTCCTCGTCGGCCAGGCCGCCGGGAAGGGACAGGCCGGGGACGCCGGCCATGTTGGCGGGAATGGTGGCGACGTCGTTCAGGTACATGGCCAGGGGGTCGTCCAGCTTCTCGCCCAGCTTGAACGCCGTGGTGGGCGCCGTGGGGGAAATCAGCACGTCGGCCTTGGCGAAGGCGGCCTCGAAGTCGCGCTGGATGAGCGTGCGGACCTTCTGCGCGGAGCCGTAGTAGGCGTCGTAGTAGCCGGCGGACAGCGCGTACGTACCCAGGATGATGCGGCGCTTGACCTCGTCGCCGAACCCGGCGGCGCGGGTGGCACCCATGACGCGCTCGATGGTCAGCGGCGGCTCCTCGGGGAGAACCCGCAGGCCGTACCGGACGCCGTCGAACTTGGCCAGGTTGGAGGAGGCCTCGGACGGCATGATCAGGTAGTAGGCGCCCAGGGCGTACTGGAAGTTGGGGCAGGACACCTCAACGATCTCCGCGCCCGCCTCCTTGAGCAGCTCAAGTGCTTCGTTGAAACGGTTCTCGACGCCGGCCTGGTAGCCCTCGCCGTGGAGTTCCTTGATGATGCCGATCTTCATGCCGTCGACGTTGCCGAGGCGTGCCGCGGCCACGAGGTCGCTCAGCGGGTCCGGCAGGGAGGTGGAGTCGTGCGGGTCGTGGCCGCCGATGACCTGCTGCAGCAGGGCCGAGTCCAGGACGGTGCGGGAGACCGGGCCGATCTGGTCCAGGGAGGACGCCATGGCGATGGCGCCGTAGCGGGACACGCCGCCGTAGGTGGGCTTGACGCCCACCGTTCCGGTGACGGCGCCGGGCTGGCGGATGGATCCGCCGGTGTCGGTGCCCAGGGCCAGCGGGGCTTCGAAGGCGGCGACGGCGGCTGCCGACCCGCCGCCCGAACCGCCGGGGATGCGGTCCAGGTCCCACGGGTTGCGGGTGGGGCCGAAGGCCGAGTGCTCGGTGGAGGAGCCCATGGCGAACTCGTCCAGGTTGGTCTTGCCCAGGATCGGCATTTTCGCGGCGCGCAGCTTCTTGACGACGGTGGCGTCGTACGGGCTGTGCCAGCCTTCGAGGATCCTGGAACCGGCCGTGGTGGGCTGGCCGATGGTGACGATGAGGTCCTTGACGGCGATCGGAACGCCGGCGAGCTCGTGCAGCTCCTCGGCGGCCTGCCCGCCGGCGGCGCGGATGGCGTCCACCTCGGCGGCGACGGCGAGTGCTTCCTCGGTGTTGACGTGCAGGAACGCGTTGACGCCGCGCTCTCCCCCGTCGACGGCGGCGATGCGGTCCAGGTGCGCCTGGGTGACCTCGACGGCGGTTACTTCGCGGGCGGCGAGCTTGGCGGCCAGCTGGGCTGCGGAGAGCCGGATGAGTTCTGTGCTGTTTTCAGTCATGTTCTAGTCCTCATCCAGGATTGCCGGGACCTTGAAGCGGTCTGCGTCCGAGTCCGGAGCGCCGGAGAGTGCCTGCTCCGCGGTGAAGGTATGCCCCACCTCGTCCTCGCGGAACACGTTGCTCAGCGGAATCGGGTGCGAAGTGGCCGGAACGCCGTCCCCTGCGGCCTCGCTCACGGACTTAACGGCGTCCACGATGACGGCAAGTTCGCCGGCCATCCTGTCCAGCTCTTCAGCACTCATCTCAATGTGCGCGAGCCGCGCTAGGTGCGCGACGTCGTCACGGTTGATCGCAGCCATGGATCTCCCTGCAAGTTCGGAATGGGTTTCCGAACTAGTCTACGTGGATTGTTGTTGCCTCCCCGCACTCGCTCGCGCGATTGTGGTCGCCTTCCGGCCACAGGCCGGACATCCTCCGCGTGCTGCTCGTTCGCCCCACCGTCCCCCTCCCCTCGCAAGCTCGGGCAGGGAACCCAGACGGCGTGGGCCCACGCTTTGACGCACGCTTCCGGATGCCCGTCCCGTTGCCGATGTGCCCCTTTTCACCCTTTGCTGTGGACACAAGACAACAACAGGAAAGCAGAGTGCGGGCTTCCAGTCCGCACTCTGCTTTCCTTTTGTTTATTTGTCCGGGCCTTCGGGTGGCGAGTCCTTAGTGGATGCCGATGGCTCCGGTCAGGATTCCTGCTCCGAGCATGACCAGGGCTACTACTGCGCTGCGCCAGAGGACCTTTTTGTGGTGGTCGCCCAGGTCCACCTTGGCCAGCGAGACCAGGAGCAGGATGGCCGGAACCAGCGGGCTCTGCATGTGGAACGGCTGGCCGGTGATGGAGGCCCGGGCCATCTCGGCGGCGCTGATGCCGTAGTGTGCAGCGGTCTCGCTCAGGACGGGCAGCACGCCGAAGTAGAAGGCGTCGTTGCTCATGAAGAACGTCATGGGGATGCTGAGCAGGCCGGTGATGACGGCCATGAACGGACCCATGCTGGACGGGATGATCTGCACCAGCCAGGCAGACATGGCCTCAACCATGCCCGTGCCCTTCAGGACTCCGGTGAGGACTGCGGCGGCCATGACCATGCTGACGACGGCGACGATCGACGGCGCGTGGGCAATGAGCTGCGCGCCCTGGTCCTTGACGTGCGGGAAGTTCACCAGCAGGGCGATGGCGGAGCCCACCATGAAGACGTACGGCAGGGGCACGAGGTCGGCCACGAGCATGCCCATGACGGCGACGGTGAGGGCCAGGTTGAACCACTGCAGCTTGGGGCGCAGGGTCTTGCGGTTGGGGTCCAGTGCGGTGTCCGCCATGGCGGTGTCGCTGTCGTCCACCAGGGTTTCGGTGCGTTCCAGGACGGCAACCGGGGAACCGCCGACGGCGGGCCCGCCCGTTGCGGGAACAGGTGCGGAACCGCGGCCCGAACCACCGCGGCCACCGCGGCCGGTGGAACCGGCGCCGCCGCCGGCGGCAGCTCCGCCGTCGAACCCTTCAGCTGTCTCCGGCGTCCCCCAGATCTCCGGCTGGGTGGCACGGAGGCGGTTGCGTTCCTGCAGGCCGAGGACCCAGGCGAAGACCAGGACCACGGCGAGGCCGGCGACCAGGGACGGGATCATGGGAACGAAGACCTCGTTGACGTCGATCTTCAGGGCGCTGGCGGCGCGGGCGGTGGGGCCGCCCCACGGCACGATGTTCATGGTGCCGTTGGCCAGGCCGGCCACACACGTGAGGACCACGGGGCTCATCTTCAGGCGGAGGTAGATCGGCAGCATGGCTGCGGTGGTGAGGATGAAGGTGGTGGAGCCGTCGCCGTCGAGGGATACTGCAGCGGCCAGCAGCGCGGTGCCCAGGACCACCTTGGCGGGGTCATTGCCCAGCTTGCGCAGGATGAACCGGACCAGCGGATCGAACAGCCCGACGTCGATCATCAGGCCGAAGTAGATGATGGCGAACATCAGCAGTGCCGCGGTGGAGGTCATGGACTTCATCGAGTCCATGACCATGTCGCCGATGCCGAGGCCGGCGCCTGCGAACAGACCGAAAACGGTGGGGACGATGATCAGCGCCAGCACCGGCGTCAACTTCTTCGTCATGATCAGCACCATGAAAACCGCGATCATGGCGAATCCAAGTAATACCAGCACAGCCGGCTCCTTTTTAGTGAACAGCACCACCCCGGTGTGATGCGTACTACAGAGGTTAGAGTGGCCCCGATCACGGCAGTGCCTTTGGCTCAATTGATTGGCATACTGCTTATTGGGAGCATTTTGCGCATTCTGCTCAAACGCCCCGCTGCCAGCCCAAACCCGCCCTGCAGCCCGCCAATCCACAAAGGAGTGCCATGATGAGCCCCGCCGGCAGGCTTCCGCTCAGGTTCTCCACCCAGACGCTGCTGCTGCAGCTGGGCGTGGTCCTTCTCGTCGTGCTCCTCAGCGGCGCGGTGCACGCGTGGCTGACCTTCGAACGGCTGGGCCGCGAGGCGGAAAACCAGGCACTCACGCTGGCCCGGACCGTGGCCTCGGACCCCTCGGTCCGCGCCAATGTGCAGGCGATCAGCCGGCAGGCCGGCACTCCCCCGCCCGCGGTACTGAAGGCCGGGCCGCTGATGGCAGTGGCGGAGGGCGCCAGGACCCGCACCGGCGCCCTGTTCGTGGTGATCACCGATGAAACCGGCCTGCGGCTGGCCCATCCCGACGCCGACCGGCTGGGTGAGCGGGTCAGCACGGACCCGTCCGAGGCGCTCGCCGGCCGCGAGGTGACCACCCGGAACACCGGCACGCTGGGCCCGTCGGCCGGAGCCAAGGTCCCCGTGTTCGCGCCGGGCACGGGTTCCGGCGGAGGTTCGGGGTCCGGCTCCCGGACCGTCGTGGGCGAGGTGAGCGTCGGCTACTCCACCGAGTCCATCGGGCAGAGCCTGGCCCGGGACATCGTGCCGATCGTGCTGACCGCGGCCGGTTCTCTGGCGGCGGGCGTCCTGGCCTCGTTCCTGCTCCGGCGCCGGCTGCAGCGGCTCACCCTCGGACTGGAACCGGAGGAAATCGGCGCACTGGTGCACGACCAGGTGGCGGTCCTGGAGGGCGTGGACGAGGGCGTCATCGGCATCTCCGCAGACGGCAGGATCAGCGTGTTCAACGCCGGGGCCCAGCGCCTCCTGGGCCAAACCGACCTGTCCGGCCTGCTCTGGCAGGACGCCCCGGTGCCCGCCCAGCTCAAGGCCCTCACCCTGCCCGACGCCCGGGAGGGCGAGGCCGTGGAACTCGTCGCCGGGGAGCAGGTCCTCGTGGCCAGTGCCCGGAAGGCGCTGCACCGCCGCGAAGACCTGGGCTGGGTGGTCATGCTCCGCGACCGCACCGAACTCCAGCACCTGACCCGGCAGCTCGACGCCGTGGGAACCATGTCCACCGCCCTGCGCGCCCAGCGGCACGAGTTCGCGAACCAGCTGCACACGATTGCCGGCTTCATGAGCATCGGCCAGCACCAGCAGGCACGGAACTACCTCGAGCGGCTCGCTGCCACGGGCCCCCTGAAGTTCCCCGTGGACCAGGCCGAACTGCTCCAGGACCCCTACCTGCAGGCGTTCATCGGCGCGAAGGGCGTGGAGGCCGACGAACGCGGGGTATCGTTGCGGATCGGGCCGGAAACACTGGTGCGCGGCCAGGTGACCGAACCGCAGGACGTCACCACCGTACTCGGCAACCTCATCGACAACGCCGTCAACGCGGCGGTGGCCGGCACCGCCGCCGAGCGCTGGGTGGAGCTTGAGCTGCTCGATGAGGAGGCCGACGGCGGCGGCACCCTGCACGTCGTCGTCGCCGACTCCGGCGACGGACTGCCTGACGGCGGCGATCCGGAGGCGGTGTTCGCCGAGGGATTTACGACGGCGGCCGGCGCTGGTCTGCAGGCGCAGGTCCGTCCCGGGGGCGGCCAGGGCCTGGGCCTCGCGCTGGCGCGGCAGCTGGCTCGGCGGCGGGGCGGCGATGTCACCGTCCTGGAAACGGGGAACACCGGCGGACCGGGCGCGGTGTTCATGGCCACCCTGCCGGGCACCACCACGGCGCGCAAAGACTGATGGACGCGGAAAGCTGATGAACACCGGACGGAAGGACGAGGATGTCTGAGGATTTCAGGGTGCTGATCGTGGATGACGACTTCCACGTCGCCAAGCTCCACGCGACCTACGTGGATTCGGTGGCCGGGTTCCTGGCGCTGCCGCCGGCCGGTTCGGCGTCGCTGGCGCTGCAGTCCATCCACAGCCTGCGCCCGGACCTGGTGCTGCTGGACGTGTACCTGCCGGACGCCTCGGGCCTGGACCTGCTGCACCAGCTGGACGTGGACACGATGATTCTCAGTGCCGCCTCAGATGCGGCGTCACTGCGGTCGGCGTTCCGGCGCGGCGCCCTCGGGTATCTGCTCAAGCCGTTCACGGCAGAGTCGCTGTCGCAGCAGCTGCGCTCCTATGCCCGGTACCGGCGGATCCTTGGCCAGCCCGGCGCCCTGGACCAGGAAACCGTGGAGCGCGCCAAGCGGGCGCTCATTCCGGGTGACGTCTCGACGTCGGCCAAGCCGAGGTCCGCAACCGAGGCGGCGGTGCTGGAGTCGCTGGTTCCCGGCGAGCAGTACTCGGCGGCCGACGTCGCCGCGCGGGTTGGCGTGTCCCGCGCCACCGCCCAGCGGTACCTGTCCTCGCTCGCGGACGACGGCGCCGTCGAAATCCAGCTCCGCTACGGCACCACCGGCCGGCCCGAACACCGCTACGGCCTCCCGGCGCAATAGCCCCCGGACAAGCGCGAACGTACAGTTGTGGCCCCAAAACCGGCGGGTTTTAGGGCCACAACTGTACGTTCGCGCGTGGTGGAGAGGTGCTAGCTGGCGCTCTTCTGGGCGACGAGCTCGATCTCCACGAGCATTTCCGGATCCAGGAACGGCAGCACGTGGACCAGCGACAGCGTGGGGCGGATCTCGCCGAAGACCTCGCCGTGCGCACGGCCGGCGTCCTCCCACTTGCTGATGTCCGTCAGGTACAGCTTCGACTGCACCACGTCGGCCAGCGAGAATCCGGCGTCCGCCAGGACGGTCTCCAGCTTCTGCAGGATGAACCGGGTCTGCTCGTAGAAGTCGCTGCCGACGATGCCGTTCTCGCCGCTGGCCGAGGTGGCGGAGATGTAGAGCGTGTTGTCCACCTGGACCGCACGGGAGTAGCCGAGCTTCTGTTCCCAGACCGAGCCGGTGCCGAATGTCTTGCGCATGCTGCGCCTTTCACTAAAGGGGTTTTAAGTCGGCTCCACTCTAGGCGGGCCGGACGTCCAGCCTGAAAACCAGCAGCTTTATGTCGGTGCCGGGCACGTACCAGTCACGCTCGGGCACCCGGCGGAACCCCGTCTTCCGGTACAGCCCGTGCGCGCTCTCCCAGTCGCCGCCGGTGGTCAGCGCCACGGCACGGATACCGTCCAGGGACCTGGCGTGGGCGATGATCGCCTCCACCATCGCTTTGCCGGCGCCGCTGCGCTGCACGTCCGGGTCCACCACCAGCATGCGGAACTCAAGCTCGTCCTGTAGCGCGATATCGGCATACGGCTCGCCCGCGAGCGCCAGCGTCACCGAACCGACGATCCTGCCGGCGCGCTCCGCGACCCAGATGGTGGCCTGGCCCGCGCGGGTGACCACGTCCTGGATCTGCCTCATGTACGGGTGATCTGCGTCCTCGAAGTAGCCGGCCGCCAGATAGGCGTCCCGGGTGATGCGGGCGATGGCCGCATAGTCGGCGGGGACGGCGGGACGGACGGTGATCTGCGGCTGCACCTGTCAATGGTAGGGCCGGCCGACCGGTGCGCCCCGCGAAACAGCTGTTTCCGTGACTGATCTATCACGTTCACGACGGCGGTCCTGGCGACGTCACGCCGGCCGTCCGGCAGTGCTTCCCGAGCCGCGGCCGGTGTTACGCAGCGAGGCTCCGGAAGGCTCCGAATAACCCGGCGTTGCGGCTTTTTTGCGGCGGATTTCCGGGCGTTTCCGGCGGTTTCGGCATGCGACCCGCGCGCTGGTTCCTGTGGTCAGGGGCGTGTTTAGTGGTGTCCACCCACCCGCACCGCCCACCAAGGAGGATCCCCATGCCGCCGCACTCAGCACGTCCAAAACCGGAACGTCCGAAACGTCCCACCCGCCGCCAGCTGCTGGCCTGGTCCGTTGCCGTTCCCGCCATCGCCGCCCTCACGGCATGCAGCGTCCAGGCAACCGCAGCCGGCGAAGCTGACCCGGAAGCGCTGAAGGCTCCGCTCGCTTCCACAGTCCCGGCCGGCACCGAACTGGTGGTGGGTGACCCGACCACCCAGGTGGCGCTGCAGCTCTCGGGCCAGATCGACAAGTTCACGTTCCCGATCAAGTTCGCCAACCTGTCCGGCGGCCCGCAGACCACCGAGGCGTTCCGCGCCCAGGCGCTCGACGTCGGCTCTGTTGCCGATATCCCGCCGATCCACGCCACGTGGACGGGGCTGGATGTGAAGATCATCGCCAGCCAGTACCGCGCGGATGCGGTCCGGTTCCCGGTCTACGAACTCGGCATTGCCCCCGGGGCGGGCATCAGAAGCCTCGCCGATCTCCGGGGAAAGAAGGTCGCCTACAGCCCCGGACAGGCGCAGGGCGCCCTGGTCCTGCGGATCCTGGAGAAGGCGGGCCTCAAGCAAAGCGACGTCAAGCTCGTGGAGCTGCCGAGCACCGGTGACGTCTACCCCACCGCGCTGGCGGCCAAACAGGTGGACGCAGCGCCCCTGGGCGGCGTCAGCATCAAGCGCTACCTGGCAAAGTACGGCGGCGAAGGGGCCACCACCATCAAGCACGGCCTGCGCGACGATCCCGGACACCTGTATGCGCCGGTCCGGGTGCTGCAGGATCCGGCCAAGGCTGCCGCGCTCCGTGAATACGTACAGCGCTGGGGTGCCGCCCAGCGCTGGATCCAGGACCATCCCAAGGAATGGCGCGACGGGTACTACGTCCGCAACCAGAACCTGAGCGCCGAGGACGGCGACTACCTCATCAAGGCCGCGGGCAGGAAGGACATCCCCACCTCGTGGACCGAGGCGATCGCCCGCCACCAGCAGACCGTCGATCTGCTGGCACGGGAGCAGAAGAAGCCGCAGTTTGACGCCCACAGGCTGTACGACCTCCGCTTCGAGTCGGTCGGCGGCACCGCGTTCGCCAACGATGCCTCCGCCGGGGCCTCGCCGTCCGCCGCCGCAACCGCCGGAGCCCGGCCATGACCGCCGCGGTGCTGGTGCGGAAAAACGCCGGCAGCCAGAATGCCGTCAACACCGGCGCCCCCGACCGCCGCCCGCTGACCCGGCGGCTGGGCCCGGGACCCCGGCGCCGGTTCGCCGCCTTGGCCGGCCCGGCGCTGCTGCTGGCCGCCTGGTTCCTCGCCTCCGGCACCGGCCTGCTTGACCCGCGGATCCTCTCCGAACCCTGGACCGTCGTCGCCACGGCCGGTGAACAGCTTGCGTCCGGGAAACTGCAGGAGCACCTCGGTATCTCCGCCCAGCGTGCGGCCCTTGGACTGTTCTTCGGCATTGTGCTCGGCGTCGTCCTGGCCCTGGCTGCCGGGCTCAGCAGAGTGGGAGAGGCCCTGGTGGACGGGCCGGTGCAGATCAAGAGGGCCATACCCTCGCTCGCGCTGCTGCCGCTGCTCGTGCTCTGGTTCGGCATCGACGAAACGATGAAGGTCCTGACCATCACCCTCGGCGTGTTCGTTCCGATCTACCTGCAGACCCATGCGGGACTGCGCAGCATCGAAACCAAGTATGTGGAGCTGGCCCAGACAGTGCGGCTGAGCCGCCTGGCATTCATCAAAAGAGTGGTGCTCCCCGGCGCCCTGCCGGGCTTCTTCCTCGGTCTCCGGTTCGCTGTCACGGGCGCCTGGGTCTCCCTCGTCGTCGTCGAACAGATCAACTCAACCAGCGGCATCGGCTACATGATGGAGCTCGCCCGCACATACGGCCAGACCAACATCATTGTCCTCGGCCTCGCCGTCTACGGAATCCTTGGGCTCCTCTCCGACGGCGCCGTCCAACTCCTGCAACGAAAGGCACTGTCATGGCAACGAACGATGGCCGGCTGACCCCGGAAACGGCTGCCCCAACCGCCACGGTCAGCGTGCGCGGCCTGGTCCGCGGCTACGGGCCGAAGGGCGTCCTGAACGGCGTGGACCTGGACATCGCCCCAGGCGAGTTTGTGGCTCTGCTGGGTCCCAGCGGCTGCGGCAAGAGCACCCTGCTGCGTGCCCTGGCAGGACTGGACCACGAGGTCAGCGGAAGCGGAACGGTGACCGTTCCCGCCAAAGTCTCCGTCGTCTTCCAGGACTCCAGGCTGCTCCCCTGGGACTCAGTGCTGGGCAACGTCACGCTGGGCTTGCAGGATCACGACGCTGGGGAACGCGGCCGCCGTGCGCTCGCCGAAGTGGGACTCGCCGGACGCGAAAAAGCCTGGCCCCACCAACTCTCCGGCGGCGAACAGCAGCGCGTCGCGCTGGCCCGGTCCCTGGTCCGCGACCCCGAACTGCTGCTGGCGGACGAACCTTTCGGGGCGCTGGACGCCCTGACCCGCCTCAAGATGCACGGCCTCCTCGCGGACCTCGTTGCCGCCCATCAGCCTGCGGTGCTGCTGGTCACCCACGACGTGGACGAGGCCATCGCGCTGGCGGACCGCATCGTGGTGCTGGATCACGGCAAGGTCGCGCTGGAACGGAGGGTCGGCTCGGGAACCAACCGCACGCCGGACGATGCCGGATTCGCCGCCCTGCACGCCGACCTACTGGGAGCCCTGGGCGTCGACCGGCACCGGGCCCAGGCCGCGGCATAGAAGCCCCACCCCAGACACTTTCGGAAAGGACCGAACCATGACCGCACCAGAACCCACCCTCCACCTGAACGCCTTCCTGATGAGCACCGGGCACCACGAAGCGTCCTGGCGGCTGCCGGAAAGCGACCCCCTTGCCGGGACCGATGTCCGGCATTTCCAGAACCTCGCAGCCATCGCGGAACGCGGCAAATTCGATTCCGTGTTCTTCGCCGACTCCCCCGTGATCTTCGGCGACGTGGGCCGGCGGCCGGCCGGACGGCTGGAACCCACAGTGCTCCTGACGGCCCTGGCCGCGGTGACCGAAAAGATCGGCCTCATCGCCACTGCCTCCACGACCTACAACGATCCCTACAACCTGGCGCGGCGTTTCGCCTCGGTCGACGTCGTCAGCGGCGGCCGGGCAGGGTGGAATATCGTGACGACGGCGGGCCCAGAGGCGGCCCGCAACTTCGGCATCGACGACCAGCCGTCCCATGCCGCGCGCTACGAGCGGGCGGCGGAATTCCTCGATGTGGCGGGCAAGCTGTGGGACAGCTGGGACGACGACGCCGTGGTGGCGGACAAGGCTTCCGGGGTCTGGGCCGATCCCGGCCGGGTCAGGCCCATCAACCACGCCGGCAAGCACTTCAGCGTGCAGGGGCCGCTGAACGTTCCGCGTTCCCCGCAGGGCTATCCGCTGCTGGTTCAGGCGGGCTCGTCCGACGACGGCAAGGACCTCGCGGCCCGGTATGCGGAGGCAGTGTTCACGGCCCAGCAGACCCTCGAGGATGCCCAGGCCTTCTACGCGGACCTGAAAGGCCGGGCCGCTGCCGCGGGACGGGATCCGGAGGGAATCAAGATCCTGCCCGGCATCGTCCCGGTGATCGGGTCCACCGAGGCCGAGGCGCGGAAACTGGACCGTCAGCTCGAGGACCTCATCAGGCCGGAGTACGCCCGGGCGCAGCTGGCCAAGACGCTGCGGGTGGATCCGGAAGACCTTGCGCTGGACCGCCAGCTCCCGGCCGATCTTCCCAACGAGGACGAGATCGAGGGCGCCAAGAGCCGCTACACGCTGATTGTGCAGCTGGCCCGCCGCGAGAACCTCACCGTCAGGCAGCTGATCGGCCGGCTGGGCGGCGGCCGCGGTCACCGCACGTTCACCGGAACTCCGGAGCAGGTGGCGGATGCCATTGAACTGTGGTTCCGGAACGGCGCAGCGGACGGTTTCAACATCATGCCGGCAGTGCTGCCGTCCGGGCTGGAGGCGTTCGTCGACCACGTGGTTCCGGTGCTGCGGGCCAGGGGCCTGTTCCGCACCGACTACACGGGGAACACGCTGCGCGAACACTACGGCCTGGCGAGGCCTCTGAACCGCTACTCCGGCGCACTTGCCGGAGCGGGCGCAGCCGCCCTCTGATCTGTTGCCTGACCTGCCGGCCTGTGTTTTGGGTGTGGACCCGCACGGCCGGCGGGACGATAATGCCTGCACCGCAATTCCTGCACCAGTCCGCCGGAATCCGCACCGGAACGGAGGCAAGGGTCATGAATGAGGAAGCGGCTCCGCGGCTTACAGTCGCGCAGCCCGGGCAGGGCAGGGAAGCACCGCTTGGCGGCATCGGCGTGGTGTTCAAGCTCCTCGGCGAGGACACCAACCAGCAGCTTTCCATCGTGGAGCACCCGTTCCCGGTGGGTGCGCTGGTGCCTCCGCACATCCACACCCGCGAAGACGAGTATTCGATCGTCCTCGAGGGCGAAATTGGGTTCCGGTCCGGTGACCGGGAGGCAGTCCTGGGTGCCGGCGGGTACATCACGAAGCCACGCAATGAACTCCACACCATGTGGAACGCAGGCAAGGTGCCTGCCCGCATGATCGAGGTGATAAGCCCGGCCGGATTTGAGCACTTTTTCTGGGGGCTTGCCAACCACATCGAGGCCGGGCTGCCGGACCCCGAGACGATCGAGAAACTCGCGGCCCACTTCGGCCTGCGCTTTGCCGAGGCACCCTGGCTGCCGGACATCATTGCGCGCTACAACCTGACGCCGCCGCGCATGTAAAGCCCGCTGCCGGGCCAGCCCCCTGGGCTGGCCCGGCGCACGCGGCTAGAGCGGGAACTTGCCGGACATCTCCAGCGTGCCCGCGCAGGTCCAGGCGGACAGCCGCTCCTCGGCGGAGGGTCCGCCGTCGAGCGGGCTGGTGAGCCGTGGGCGCCGGACCCAGCAGCCGGCTTCCTCGGCCACCAGCGCGCCCGCGGCGAAGTCATGCTCGTTCAGGCCGCGCTCGCCGAAGGCATCAACGGTTCCGTCGGCGACCATGCAGAGATCCAGGGCAGCCGAGCCGAGCCGCCGCACGTCCGCAAAGCCGTCCACGAAGCCGCCCAGCGCCGCGAACTGCTCCGCGCGCACCTCCGGGTCATAGCTGAAGCCGGTGGACAGGATCTGGCCGGTGCGGCCGGGAACCGGACCGTTGAGCTGGACCCGCTTCCCGTCCTGTTCCAGCCAGGCGCCCTGGCCCCGGGAGGCGTAGTACACGCGCCCCAGCGCGGGGGCGTGCACGACGCCGGCCAGCCACACGCCGTCGGAATCGGCAACGGCCACCGAGGTGGCGTAGTAGAC
This sequence comes from Arthrobacter sp. NPDC056727, assembly GCF_042790555.1. Classification (NCBI taxonomy): domain Bacteria; kingdom Bacillati; phylum Actinomycetota; class Actinomycetes; order Micrococcales; family Micrococcaceae; genus Arthrobacter; species Arthrobacter sp. NPDC056727. The sequence continues at coordinate 108,945 of NZ_JBHTZA010000009.1, forward strand.
GATGTTGCGGATGAAGTTGGTGGTGCCGTCGAGCGGGTCAATGGACCAGCGCAGCCCGGTGGGCTTCTCGGGACGGGTTGTCCCGTGTTCCTCGCCGGTGATCGCGTCGCCGGGGCGTGCGCTGCGGATGGCCGTGCGCACGGCTTCCTCGGCGGCAACGTCGAAGGCGGTGACCCAGTCGCCGGCTTCGCCCTTGTTGGTCACCGTCCCTGTGTCCAGGGCGCCGTTGCTGCGTTCGGCGAGAACCCCGGCGCCGGCGGCCGCCGCGGCCTTGGCCACGTCAAGCAGCCCGTTCAGGTCCTGGGGGCCGGTCAGGTCTTGCGTCATTCGGAATCCTCTTCGTCGCGCGGATCGGGGCTAGTCCCGGGATCGTCGGGCTCGTCTTCGCCTGCAGGCGCCGGGCCGTTGGCCAGCAGCTCGCGGAACCCGTCCTCGTCCAGCACGGTCACGCCCAGTTGCTCGGCCTTGTCGAGCTTGGTGCCGGCGTTGTCCCCGGCCACCAGGTAGTCGGTCTTCTTCGACACTGAACCTGATGCCTTGCCGCCCCGGACCAGAATCGCTTCCTTGGCCTCGTCGCGGCTGAAGCCCTCCAGCGTTCCGGTAACCACCAGGGTCAGCCCCTCCAGGGTGCGCGGCGTGGACTCGTCCCGTTCATCCTTCATCCGGACCCCCGCGGCAGCCCAGCGGTCGATGATCTCCACGTGCCAGTCCTCGGCGAACCACTCCTTGAGCGCTGCGGCGATGGTGGGGCCGACGCCGTCCACACCCGCGAGCTCCTCCTCGGAAGCCTGCCGGATGGCGTCCATGGTGCCGAAGTGGTTGGCCAGGGCGCGTGACGCGCGGGGACCGACGTGCCGGATGGACAGCGCAACCAGGACGCGCCACAGCGGCTGGGTCTTGGCCTTTTCGAGTTCGTTGAACAGTTTCCCGGTGGTGGCTGTCGGCTTGGACGGCGTCTTGGCCGTGCCCTTGCTGTAGAAGTACGGCACGAGCTCGAACTCGCCGGTGGGCACACCCTTGGACCGCTTCTCGCGCCTGATCTTCACCGGTTCAAGGTCCTCCGGCGTCAGGTCGAACAGGGCCGCCTCACTGACCAGCGGCGGGACCTCCGGTTCCGTCGGCTGGGTCAGCGCGATCGCGGCTTCCCAGCCGAGGGCTTCAATGTCGAACGCTCCGCGGCTGGCAACATGGAACACCCGCTCACGCAGCTGCGACGGGCAGGACTTGGCGTTGGGGCAGCGGATGTCCACGTCCCCTTCCTTCCCGGGAGCAAGCGGCGTTCCGCAGGACGGGCATTCCGTGGGCATCACAAAATCCCGCACGGGCGGGTCCTGCTGGTCCCGGAGCGCCAGCACCGGGCCAACGATCTCGGGGATGACGTCCCCGGCTTTCCGGAGCACCACGATGTCGCCGATCTTGACGCCCTTGGCCTTGACCACGTCCTGGTTGTGCAGGGTGGCCATTCCGACGGTGGAGCCTGCGACCTTGACGGGCTCCATGATCCCGAACGGCGTGACCCGGCCCGTGCGCCCGACGTTCACAGCGATGTCCAGGAGCTTGGTGTGCACTTCCTCGGGCGGGTACTTGTACGCGACGGCCCAGCGCGGCACCCGCGTGGTGTAGCCCAGGGCACGCTGGGTGGCGAAGTCGTCAATCTTCACCACGATGCCGTCGATCTCGTGGAGCAGGCTGTGCCGCTTGTCTCCATACTTCCCGATGAATTTCAGCACCTCGGCCGGGCTGCCGAGGACCTCGAAGTAGGGGCTGACCGGCAGTCCCCACTCGGCCAGGAGCCGGTAGGTTTCGGACTGGCTGGCGGCCTGGAGGCCTTCGCGGGCACCGATGCCGTGAACAAACATCTGCAGCGGACGCTTGGCCGTTTCGGCCGGGTCCTTCTGCCGGATCGAACCGGCCGCGGCGTTCCGGGGGTTGGCCAGCGGCGCCTTGCCTGCCTCGATCAGGGCCTCGTTGAATTCCGCGAACGCCTTGGAGGGAATGAACACCTCGCCGCGGATTTCCATCTCGGCGGGAAAGCCGCTGCCGCTGAGCACCTGCGGGATTTCCTTGATGGTGAGCACATTGTGAGTGATGTCCTCGCCCGTGGTGCCGTCGCCGCGGGTGGCTGCCCGGACCAGCTTGCCGTCCCGGTACAGCAGGTTCACGGCGAGGCCGTCGATTTTCAGCTCCGTCAGCCAGGCTGCGTCCGGATTCCCGGACTTGGCAACCCCGGCCTCCGCCTTCGCGATCCAGGCCTGCAGTTCGTCGATGGAGAACACGTCCTCCAGGCTGTACATGCGCTGGAGATGTTCGACGGCGGCAAATGCCGCCGAGACTTCTCCGCCAACCTCCTGGGTGGGCGAATCATTGGAAACAAGCTCCGGATGCAGCGCCTCGAGTTCCTCCAGCCTGCGGAAGAGCGTATCGAACTCGGCGTCCGAGACGAGGGGCTCGTCCTCCTGGTAGTACGCGAAACGGTACTTCCGGACAAGGTCCGCGAGGTTCTCGTACTCATCCCGTACCGACTCAGAGGGAACGGCTTCCGGCTCAAGCTGGTCCGTGGCTGCGCTGGTTCCCGTGGCTGCGTTTTCTGTGGGGCCTGATGGTGTGCTCACAGACCTATCTTGCCTTACAGGTCGGACATTTTGCCGGGCAGGCAGGCGGCTACCAGTGGCCGGAGAGGCGGTTCCGGCTCCAGAACGCGAAGGCCAGCCCGCCAAGACCCACCAGCAGAACGCCTCCCATGACGGCGAACAGGCCGAAGACGCCGATGCCGGAACTCTTTTCCACGGATACGACGGCAGCTGCGTGGCTGGCTGCCGGCGTGGCGATCGGTTTGGTCCAGCTGGACTCGGCCATGGCGGTGGACAACGACGGGCCCGGACTGGAGGCGGCGGAGGTGACCGGAACCGCCGCGGGTGTTGCCACCTGGACCTCAGCCATCCCGTCGCCGGCCGTCTGCAGGGCAGCGGGGCTGGAGGCGGGCGCCGGAGCCGGCCGCACCGGCGTCGGGGCAACGCGCGGCGCCGCCGGCGCCACAGGCTGCGCAGGTGCGGGGGCAGGTGCAGGCGCCTTCTGCGCCGGCGGCGGCGCCGGCGCGTACGTGGGGACGGGAGCCGCCGTCGTCGGAGCCGGGGAACCGGACGACGGCGGGGCGACGGGCGCCGGCGATTCAGAACACTGCTGCTCCGGCAGGCAGGCGGCCTGGGCGGCGCCGGCGGCGCCGGACACTACCGTGAAAGCCAGCATGGCGGCGGCAATTCCGGGCAGCGCGCCCCGCAGACGGGTGATTCGTATCATGGAGTACCTTTGCAGCCGCGCAGGACACGCCCGCGCCGAGTTTTGTCCCGGGTATCTTCCTACAGGCTCCTGCCGTGCGCCAAATCGGCTACTGCCGGTTTTCCGGCGGCAGGGCGATCTGGAGCTTGCGTACCTTGCCCCTGCCCACGATGTAGCCGCGGCCCGGAATGAAGTCCGTGCCGACCCGTCCGAGTGACGTATTAAGGAGGCTGTCGCCGTCGATATCGCCGGGATTGATCAGCAGCCCCCTCCTGCCCGACTTGAACGGCTGGGCCAGTGACCACGCCGATGACCAGGTGGACGTTTCGGATTCGCCCACCACCCACTGGTCGGCCTTGATGCAGGCCGCCACGAGCCTTTCGATGCCGGATTCGGCCAGGGTGTCCGTGAACTCCGTGAGCCCCTCGATGAAGATGGCCACTTTGCCCGGATTGGCCGAGGCATGATCCGTCAGCGCTTCCACAGCCTCCTCGACGTCGTCGGCCCCCACCAGCGACCGGTCCCAGACCGGCAGGGATGCCACGGCGGACTTCCTGGCGGCGAGGTAGACCAGTTCGGTCCCCGGATTGGAGCGGCGCAGCGCGTAGGCCATGGTCACGAGGGCCACGGTCCGGCCGGCGCCGGGAGGACCGGCGAGCAGCAGCGGGCCCTTGGCCGTGAGCGTGGCCGGCTGCAGCGTCTCGTCGTCCACGCCGATCACCGGAAGGTCCGGCAGCCCGGCGGGCAGGATGTCCAGGTCGATCTGCTCGGGCAGCCGTTCGATGCGCGGGGCCCGTTCCACGCCCTGGCGGAGCATGGCCTCGCTGAGCTTGTGCACCTCGCGCGCCTGCAGGGCCAGGTTGGAGTTGCCGCCCAGGACGGAGAGCTGGACCTCGAGTCCGCCCAGCAGCCCGCGCCCGGGAGGCGAACCCTTGCCCAGGACATCCTTCGGCACGTCCATGGTCAGGTAGTCGTCCTCGGCGGACAGCCGGAGAACCAGCCGCCGCTGGATGGAGGCAAGCAACGACGCCGGGACGGAGTTGGGCCGGTCACCGGTGACGACGAGGTGGATGCCCAGGGGACGGCCGTCGGTGGCGAGCTGCAGGAAGAGGTCCCACAGGCCTGAGAGCTTGCTGTACTCGTACGCCTCGCGGAAGGCTGACATGCCGTCCACCAGCACGAAAATGCGCTTTTCATCCGGCATGCCGGACAGCCTCCGGTACTCCCCGATGGTGGAGGCCCGGACCTCGGCGAAGCGGCTTGCCCGGTCCTCGGCGAGCTCGCTGAGCCAGCGCAGGAGCCTGCCCACGCGCTCGACGTCGTCGCCGTCGATGATTCCGCCCACGTGCGGGAGCTCCTCGAGCATCTTGAGCCCGGCGGAACCACAGTCGATCCCGTAGACGTGGACCGGTCCGCCGCGGGGTGTGACGGCGGCGGCGATGGCGATGCCCCGCAGGGCCGCGGACTTGCCCGAGCCGCCGGTGCCGTAGATGGCCATGTTGCCGTCGTTGTCCGGTTCGTAGAAGACGGTGGGCTGGTCCTGGCGGGCGGGGTGGTCCGCCACGCCCAGCAGGAGCCGTTCGTCGGTGCGCGGGTTGGGGAGCAGGGAGAAGTCGTAGGTTGTGGCCAGTTCGTTCAGCCACGGCTTCCGCGGCGGTTCGATGGCCAGCAGGTCGGCCGCGGCGATGACGTTCGTGGTCATCCTGGCGATGTCGTTGGGGCCGGCCGGTTCCTGCTGCACGGCGGCGTCCGGTGCGGGCGTTTCCCAGGCGGGGCCGGAACCGAAGGCCATCTCCACGATGTCCACCTGCGGGCGCTGCGGCCGTTCGGTGGTCCAGCCGCCGGCGTAGCCCGTCTGGAAACCCTGGATCCGGCCGGGGCCGGTTTTTGCGGCACCCCGGCCCGGAATGGAGGGGTCGAAGTACGCGGCGTCCGGCACGCCCAGGATGTCCGTGGCGTCATCCTCGTCGGCCATGCGCAGCGCCACCCGGAGGTTGGTGTTGGCGCGCAGGCTTTCCTTGATCACACCCGCGGGGCGCTGGGTGGCGAGGATCAGGTGCAGCCCGAGGGACCGGCCGCGGGCGGCGACGTCGACGACGCCGTCCACGAATTCTGGCACCTCGGTGGCCAGGGCAGCGAACTCATCCACCACGATCACCAGGTACGGCGGGGCCTCGGGATCGGCCTCCCGCTGGAGCGCGAGCAGGTCCTTGGCCTTCTTCCTGTTGAGCAGGTGTTCGCGGTAGTGGAGTTCAGCCCGCAGCGAGGTGAGGGCGCGGCGCACCAGGTGCGGCGAGAGGTCGGTGACCAGGCCCACGGTGTGCGGCAGGTTCACGCAGTCTGCAAACGCGGCGCCGCCCTTGTAGTCCACGAAAAGGAAGCTGACCCGGTCCGGGCTGTAGGCGGTGGCCATGCCCATGACCCACGACTGCAGGAACTCGGACTTGCCGGCGCCGGTGGTGCCGCCCACCAGCGCGTGCGGGCCTTCGTTCTTGAGGTCCAGGTGCAGGGGTTCCACGCCTTTGGACCCCACCAGCGCACGGAGCGAGCCGTTGTCCTTGCGGTTGGCGACGGCGGTGGAGCGGACCGAGTTGTTCTCCTGCCAGCGTTCCGCCACGGCCTGCGGATTGTCCAGGAAGTCCTTGCCCACCAGCGCCGCATAGGACACGGCCCGCGGCAGGTTCGAGTCGTCCTCCACCGGTTTGCCGGCGTCGACCACGGGCGAGAGCATGCGGGCCAGCTGGCCGGCCAGTTCGGCGTCGAGGCTTTCGCAGCTCACGGGGTAGGTGTGACGTCCCAGCCGGACCTGGCCGGTGGTGGTGCCGTGCTCACCGTCCACCGCCATGAAGTCACGGCAGGCGGCCGGAAGGGATTCGACGCCGGCAGCCACCCACAGGACGTGGACGCCGGCGTCAGGGCCGCGTTCCACGAGCCGGGTCAGCCGCCCGCGGTCCACCGGCGCGTCGTCCTCGACGACCACCAGCACCGATGGCAGCACCGGCGGCGGAACGTCAGCGGTTTCCTCAACGATCCCGGGCCGGTGCCCGGAACCCTGCGGGCGCATGGCGGCCTCGCGGTGTTCGACGAGGTCCTCGATCCGGGCCAGAAGGCTGGTGCCGCCTGCAGAACCGGCGGCAAGGTGGTCGCCGCTGAGGGGGCTGTGGCTTGAACCGACGTGCGGCAGCCACTGCAGCCAGTTCCAGCGTTCCCTGGACCGGGCCGAGGTTATGGCGGCCACGGCCACCTCTGCGGGGGAATGCAGGCCCACGAGCTGCAGCACCACTCCCCTGGCCACGTCATCGACGAGTCCGCGCGGCCCGGCCAGGCCGAAGGAGCCGGCGGACCGGAGCTGGGACACCACCGGCACGCCCTCGATCTGCCGGAACCGGTCCAGGCAGTCCTCGATCTCGCGCCGGTACTCCGTCTCGGTTTCCGCGGTGTTTGGCTCCTCGAACGGGATCCGTGACGGCACCGTGCCGAGCCCGAACCGGAGCCCCAGGAACCCGGAGTGCTCCGGCCGGTGGGTCCACAGCAGCGGGCCAAGCTTGTAGATGGAGTCGACGGTGTCGCTGACCGAGGGCGCTTCCTGGAGCCTGACGGCGCGCTCCACGCGCTGCAACTCGGTAATGTCCTGCCGGAAGGCGGCCATGGCCGTTCGGAACTGCTTCAGCTGCTCCTTGCGCTCGCGCTTGCCCTGGAGTTTCTGGTCCACATAATGGCCCACGATGAACAGCGGCATCATCAGCATGAACAGCATGGACAGCAGGCTCTGGGTCACTGCGAACAGCACCGCGCCCATCATCAGCGGGGCGATCAGCATGATGAAGGGGAACGGGTGGTGGTCCTGCCGCTTCGGTCCGGCCGGGGGCACCCGCTTCCCGGGGGCGAACCGGGGCACCACCCGCGGGGACCGGTTGAAGTCCACGAGGGGCGACGTCGGGGCTGCCGCGCCGCTGCGCGCCAGCGGCACCACCGTCAGCCCGGTGTCACCCAGGGTGACGGTGTCGGAGGAATTCAGCGTCGCCCGCGTGACGGGCAGTCCGTCCATCTGCAGGCCGTTGGCGGAGTTCGTGTCGACGATCTCGATGCTCTCCCCCACCGTGATGCGGGCGTGCCGCTTCGATGTCAGGGGGTCGGTGAGCCGCACGTCCACGTTCCGGTCCCGTCCGATATAGCTGGTGCCGGACGGCAGGGAGAACTCCCGCCCGACGTCGGGGCCGGAAACGATGCGGAGCGTCGCCGCAGCCGGGCCGCGGTCCGCGGCAGGGCCGGCGTCGTTCGGGTTGCCGAACTGGCTGCTCACTTGGGTGAGCGAAACCACGGACCCCGGGCGCAGTCCGGATTCCAGCAGGTTGTCCGCCCGGTCCAGGACGATGCCGCGCATTCCGCCCGCCACGAAGGCCTCGTCGATCCGGAGCGAGAGGTTCGGCGGAGCGGGCTCCTGCCGCCGGGCGGGGTCGGCGGTCCACAGTTCGGTGGCGATGTCCGCGACGGTGGCGCGGCCGTCCACGGTGACGGCCAGGTCCTTGGCCTCGGCGGGGTCCCGGCGCAGGGTCAGTCGGATCCTCATGCGTCGCCGTCCCCGCGCATCTTTTCCAGCAGGTGCAGGTCGTCGGCGGTGACCAGGTGCGAGGTGACCGCGTGCTCGACGAGCCGTGCCCGGCGGTTGGTGGCCAGCTTGCCGCCGCCTCCCCGAAGCCCGGCCACTCCGGCGCGGTCCAGCTTGTCGCAGACGTTGTCCAGCTTCCGGTTGAACCGGGTGAGGGCCCAGCCCAGGGCCCGGGCCGCCTCGGCAGAGGATGGAATGGCGCTGAATCCGGTGCCTTCGCGCCGGAGCATCGGCTCGGCGAGCGCCACGATCAGGGCTTTCTGGGAGTCAGTGAAGACCACCGGGCCGATGGTGGTGTCCCCGCCGCTGGTTTCGGTGCTGGTGTCCTGCCGGAACGACGGCGTTTTCAGGTGGACCGCGAACTCGTAGGTGGTGGGTCCGGCGGTGAAGATGACGCTGGTGTGGCTGAAGACGAGCGGCAGCCGGGCGCCGGGCGAGAGCCACGCCTGCATACCGCCGGATCCGTCGGCCACCGTGGCGGAGAGCCGGCTGCCCACATTGCTGAGCCACCAGATCCCGTCATACCTGGCGATCTGCAGGAAGCGCCGGTGCAGGTACGGGTTGTCGTCCACCTCCAGGTCGCCCTCGCGTCCGATGCTGAAGATGTCCTCGTCGGTCGGCTCGTACCACTCGCCGCAGAAATCTATGGCCAGGTCTCCCATGTTTTCCTGTCTTGTCGTCGGGTCTGATGATGCCGGGCGGCTCGGGGCGCTGCCGGACGCCGGCTGCCGGAAGTTGGCTAAAGGCACGCGATGGAGTCTTCGCCGGCCGGTGATGCCGTTCCGTCGCTGCGGACGATGATCACCTGGACGCAGGTGGGTTCTGCCGGGTTCGCCGTGACGTCCACGCGGGTGGCCGACGTCGACAAATAGCTTCCGCCGCCCTTGACCGTTTTGATCCGCCATTTGTAGGTGTCCCCTGCCTTCGGCTGGGGATTGGTCCAGGTGAAGCGGACTTTCCCCTGCGCCCCTGCGCTGCCGGCCAGCCTGGTGACGTCAGGCACGGACCCGTCGTCGACGGCGTCTGCCGGGGGCTTGCTCACCGTTTCGGTGGGCCGTGCCTGCGGCTGGGGCGCGGCCGATGCCACCACAATGCCCACGACGACGGCCAGCACCAGGAGCGTTCCGCCGGCGATGGCGAGCCACAGGTTCCGCTTCCCGTGGTCGGCTGGCTGGTCTCCAAACTGGTCCGCGGGCCTGGGCTGGTTGCTGCGCAGGACAGTAGCGTCGGCCGAGTCGTCCGCTGCAGGCTGCGGCGCAGCTGTGGCAGCGGCCGCCGGAAAGGCCGACGGCGGGACGTCCGGTGCCCGCTGTGGCGTCGGCGCAGGCGCAAGGCCCGGCACTGCGTCTCCCCAGCCCAGCGGCTTGGTGCGGGTCGGGAAGGTGGGGGCACTTCCGGTCCGGTCGGGATCAATGGACGCGACGTTGCGGACGCGCGTTTCCTCCACCCCGTCGTCCAGGTGCACCTCGTCCGGCTGGCGCTCCTCGAGCACCTCGAACGGCGTGACGGACAGGTTGAGCTCGGCCTGGATACGCTGCAGCGCCAGCGCGAAGGCATGGGCAGACGAATAGCGTGAGGCGGGCGTTTTGGCCATCGCCGTGGCCAGCGCGAGTTCCAGGGATTCCGGCACGTCGGCGCGCCCCAGCCGGGGCACGGGCATGCTGGTGATGCGTGAAATGAGCTCGCGCTGGGAGTTGTCGGCGCCCGGCAGCACGAAGGGTGACCGTCCGGCGAGCAAGGTGTACAGGGTGGCGCCGAGCGCCCACACGTCCACCAGCACGCCGTCGACATTCCCGTCCCGGAACTGTTCCGGCGGCGACCACGGGATGGACATCCCGGCGTCCTCGTCAGCGTCGCCGGCCAGCGTGCCGGAGATGCCGAAGTCGGTGAGCGCCGGACGGTTGTAGTCGGTGACCAGGATGTTGGCCGGCTTGATGTCCCGGTGGGCGATCCCCGCCCGGTGTGCCGTTTCGACGGCGGAGGCCACCTGGATGCCGACGGCGAGCACCTCGTCCACGCTGAAGCGCTGCCGGCGGTACCGGACGTCCAGGCTGGGCCGCGAGCAGTATTCCATGGCGAGGTAGGAATGCCCGTCCTCGGTCACCTCGGCTTCGAAGATGGTGACGATGAAGGGGTGCGACGACAGCTGGGCCATCAGGTTGGCCTCGGACTCAAAGCGGCGCCGCGCGCCTTCCGTCTTGAGGCCGGACAGCAGCACCTTGACGGCAACCCTGCGCCGTGGCCGGTCCTGCTCGTAGAGATAGACGTCGGAGAAGCCGCCCGATCCGAGGAGGCTGACATAGCTGAAGCCGGGGATGCGGGGCGGGGGCGCCGCCGGCCGCTTGGAACTCACAGGATCTCCTCGAAGCGCAAGGAAACGTCATCGCCGAGTTCTGCGATGTCGCCGTCCAAAACAATGGCCATTTCATTCTGGGCAAGGCGCCGCGGCGGCTGCCCCTCGCGGACCAGCACGGTGCCGTTGGTGGCTTTCAGGTCGCACAGCATCACGTGCCAGCCCTCCAGCCGGACCTCCACGTGCGACCTTGAAATGTCCCCGCCGGGGCTGGCCACCTGGACGAGCCGCGGCATCGTGCCGCCCTGGACCCGGGACACGGACGGCTGCCGCCCGATCACCAGCGACCCGTCGAGGTCGATCAGCTCCCCCGTGGACAGCCGGACCCGGCCCAGCCTGGGGCGCGGCACCTGGACGGCGACGTCAGGCAGCTGCGCCCCGCAGGTGAAGCACTGGCTGCTCGTGGGAGGGTTGGCGTGCCCGCCCGGGCACACCCGCGCCAGCACCCGCGGTCCGTTGCCTGCCGCGCCCTGGCCGGGTTCCTGTCCCTGCCCTGTCTGCTGCGCTCCGGAGGCGGGGAGACCGCTCCTAAGGATGGTCTGGCCGTCGTGGTCGCCTTCCTGCGCCCCGCCGGGCCCGGATGCGGGGATGAACGACGGCGGGACCTGGGGTCCGGAGAACGACGGCGCGATGCCGGGTGCGGAGAAGGGCGGCGGGACCTGCGGTCCCGGGAAATCCCGGGCTGCCGCGGCACGGTCGCCGCCGGTCGCCCACGGCACTGAGTCAATCAAGCCTGGCTGGTCGATCAGTCCTGGCTGACCTGACTGAGCGGGGGCCGTGGGTGGCGCCGGAGCCGCTGTGGCACTGACATGGTGCCCGGGCTCCCCGGATTCGGCTTCCGGGCCGGCTATCTCTTGGCCTGCAGTTTCCTGGCTTTCAGTTTCCTGACCCGCCGTTTCCGGAACGGCCGCCTCCTGGCCTGCGGGAGCACCGCCGTCGTCCTCGTCTCCGGTCCGCACCGCGGCGTCCTCGATGCTGCGCACCACAGTCTTGTCCCACAGGTGGTCGTACGAACTGGTGAGCTCGGTGGCCGGGCTGTCGTCCTGCTCCAGTGCCTCCAGCGACGGTGCGTCGTGCGGCAATCCTTCCTGCGCCGGTGCTTCAAGCGGCAGTGGTTCCTGCGCCGGTGCTTCCTCGGGCACAGTCCCGGCGGTGGCCGCGACGGTCTCGGTGAATCCCGTCACGGTGTCCTGCAGCCCGGCAACAGTCTCGGCCGATGCCTCCTGCAAAGGTGCAGCGGTGGCCGGCGCGGCCAACTGGCTGCCGCCGACGTCGATGCGGCCCGGTTCAGTGACACTGACGCGCAGCGACTGCAGGAACACGGCCCCTTCAACCACCGGTAACTCAGCGGCAGGGGCCGGTCCTGGCGACGCCGCGTGCACCGGCGCGGCCGCAGGCACGGCCACGCTGAACCAGTCGGGTGCGTCCAGCCACCGCTCGGTCCACGTGGTGACGTTCCGGCCGTCCAGGGTCACGGAACCGGACGGAAGCTGGACAGTCAGGTCGATGTCGCCGCGGAGGAAGACCCGCAGCGAGTCGCTGTACCCGATGATCCCGAAACACGGGGTGGCGGACAGCGGTGCGCCGAACCCGCCCATCACAGCATGCAGAACCTCGGCCGCATCCGGCGCGTCCGCCAGCACATCCCAGACGGTGCTGACCAGCGGGGCCGGCGTGGCGGGGTCCAGGATCACAGCAGTTCCCGACCTGATGAGGCCCAGCCATCCGCCGGGGATGTAGCTAGCTGCGGCCATTGGCAGCGTCCTCGCTTCCGGCACGCGGCAGCGTGTCCTCCTCTTCCGCGTCGGCCGCGGTCCGGGGCGCCGTCGTCGCCATGCCGGCGTCGTTAAGGACGTTCCTGGCATCGATCACGATGACCGTGATGTTGTCCCGCCCGCCGCGCCGCAGCGCTGCCTGGATCAGCGCATCCACGGCCTCCTGCGGGTCCTCGACGGTGCTGAGGATTTCGTGCATCTCCCCGTCCGTCAGTTCCCCGTTGAGGCCGTCGGAGCAGACCATCACCCGGTCGCCTTCCTCAATGGGCAGGAGCCAGTAGTCGGCTTCGGTCTCGTCGCCGGCGCCCAGCGCGCGCGTCACAACGTGCCGGCGGGGATGCACCGCGGCCTCCTCGGCGGTGATCTCGCCGCTCTCGACCAGCTCCTGGACCTCGGAGTGATCCACGCTGACCTGCGAGAGCCGGCCCTGGCTCAGCCGGTACGTCCGGGAATCCCCGATGTTCATGACCAGCCAGTAGGGCACGCCCATCTGCTCCACCACCACCACGCCGCTGAGCGTGGTTCCGGCCCGCGAACCGGTGGCCGAGCGGATCGATTCGTCCGCGCTGGCCAGATACTGCTGCAGCACACCCGCGGTGGCCGTCCGCTCCCCCGTCGCCAGCTGCGGCAACTGAGCCAGTGCCCGCACGCACATGCCGCTGGCCACCTCGCCCGCTTCATGGCCGCCCATGCCGTCCGCGACGGCGAACACAGGATCCGAGGCAATGTAGGAGTCCTCATTGAGCTCGCGGCGAAGGCCACGGTCCGTTCCGTAGCCAAAGCTCAGCCTCAGGCCGGGCTCGCTGCCGGTCCCCGGGGTTCCGGCCACCTGCTGTGAATTCATGCGTGTCCTACGTCGAAGGTGCGGTCCCCGAAATGAACTGTGGTTCCGGGGCTGACAAATGCGGGCACACCGGGCTGCAGCGCAGTGCGCATGCCGTCGGGTGTGGTGACGGCGCTGCCGTTGGTCGAGTGGCGGTCTGTGACCCAAACGCCGGCGCCGTCAGTGAGCAGGTGGAGGTGGGTCTTGGAGATGGTCCTGCCGGGATCGGCCACGGGCAGCAGCTGTGCCTGCGATTCCCCGGCGGCGGGGGCCGGGTTCCGGCCAACCAGAACCGTCCGTTCCAGGCGGAAGTCACGGCCGTCGTCGAGCCTTATCCGCAGCACGGCCTGCGGCGCGTCCTCGCGCTCCCCGCCACGCACCTGGGTGCGGTCCACGGCGTCGTCCGGGTGAACGGCGTCGTCCGGGTGAACAGCGCTAACCGGGTGAACAGCGCCCTCCGGAGCTGCCGGCCGGGCCGGCTCAACGGCGGGCGGGGAAGCAGCCGGGTGCCGGGAAGCGATCGGGGACGCCACCTGCTGCACCGGGGGCAGGTCCAGGGGCGCGAAACTGTAGGGGCCTTCAATGCCGCCGGTGGCGACGGGGTTGCGGCCCTGCACGACGTCAAAGGCAAGCGTCCCGGCCGCGTTGTCGTGCCATCCGCGGCGTTTGCCGTTCCGGTCCCAGGCGCTGGAGGCCACAACGACGACGGCCCACGCCGATCCGAGGAACAGCAGCGGTCCCAGGACCAGCGGTGCGGCGTCGAACCATTTGAAGACCGCCACCAGTACTGCGGCCAGGACGGCCAGCAGGATGCCCGCTCCCGTCACGATGCCGCGCAGGAACACCGCACCGAGGCCCGGCGCATAGCCGTCCCTGTCTGTGCTGCGGATGCCCATGAGCTGGTTGCCGATGGTGTTGCCGGAGCGGCCCTCGATGCCGGCGACAGTGACCACGTACGCCAGGGTCAGTCCGGCTCCGATGCTCCCGAGGAGCGCCAGCAGGCTCGTGTCATAGATGATGAGTCCCGCGCTCCGCGTGCTGGTGATGCCGGCGAACCCGAAGGACAGCAGAACCGTCAGGATGGCCACCGGCGCCAGCCAGTCGAGGACGGCGGCGCCGAGACGCTTGCCGGGCGCCGCCGGAACCAGCGTAAGCGTGCCTGACATGTCCGTTCCTTCCCCCAGCCCTACCGGGATGCTACCGGGAATCGGCTCGGCCTGCCTCCCGGCCTGGGCCAACAAGGCCGCCCGGTCCAGCATGGCGCCCCGGCCGGGCATGGCTCCCCTGTTGGGCAGCGGCGTCCCGCACGCACCGCAAAAGCTGGCTCCGGCGCTGACAGGCTGGCCGCACCGCAGGCACGGCACGCTGCCCAAGGTTCCGGGACCATCGCCGGCTGCAGGTCCATCGAAAGTTCCCGGCACGCCACCACTTCCAGAGGGACCGTTCACCGCCGGAACCCCCGCGCGGCCAGGGCTGCCCGGGCCTCGGCCAGCAGCGACCTTGGCGAGAACCGCGCCTGCTGGCGCCGCCAGAAACCAACCGTTTCCGTCATCTCCTTCAGCGAGCCGTCCACCACCTCCCAGTACTGCCGCACCTCATCCTCACTCGGCTGGCCGGCGCCGAAGATGGAGGCGTCGGCGCGGTGGGCCAGCAGGGTTGTGGTGGCTCCGGTGGCCGGGAACGCCTCGGCGACCACTGCCGCGGTCTCCCGCCTGGTTGCACGGTTGTCCACCGCGGCACCCATGTCCGTTGCCAGGCTGAGGACCTCGTTCCAGCCCCCGCCTACGCGCTGTGCAGGGTCGCCGCCGGTGAAGCGGGCCTTCCGGCGCCGGGACTTGAGCAGGGCTATGAGCAGCAGCGGCAGGGCCAGAATGCCGATGGGAATCATGGCGATGCCGATGGCCGTGAGGATGGGGCCCCAGAGCAGCCACGGATTGTTCTTCTTCTCGTCGGCGTCGAGGGCGTCGGGAGAGGAGTCCGGCGGCAGGTCGGCGGGTTCCTGCGGCGGTGGCGGCGGCTGCAGGACCTGGGGCTTCGGTTTGGATTTGTTTTCCGGGTCCGGCGGAATGGGAATGTTGTCCTTGGGCGGCGCGGGGTCGAACGCCACCCAGCCCACGCGGTCGAACGCCACTTCCACCCAGGCGTGGACGTCTTTGCCGAGTATCTTGATTTCGCCGGCGCCGTTCTCCGGGCTCTTCGGGTCCGGATAGAACCCCATGACCACCCGTGAGGGGATGCCCAGGTGCCGCAGCATCAGGGACATTGCCACGGCATACTGCTCATCGTCACCCAGCATCTGCTTGGCGGTCAGCAGGTCCCGGATGCGCGCCGCGCTGTGCCCGGAGACGCTGGGAAGCTGCCCGTCGGCAATGAGCCCGTTGCTGAAGGCACCCTTCTTCTGGAAGTGGGCCTCGATCTGCCGGACGCGGTCCACGGCCGTGGGGGCGTCCGCGGCCAGGTCGTTGGCCTGCGCGCCCACCACCGGCGGCACGTCGGTGATGTCAGGCAGGCTGACCTTGGCGAAGTCGTATTGCGTGAGCTGTCCGTGCTCCAGCTTCACGGGGTCCGAGACCTGGACGGTGTAGGAATCGCCTTGGGACAGGCCCTGGGTGGTCACCGCGGTGTCGGTGCCGGAGTTGAAGTACAGCCCTGAAGCTGCGCCTGACGAGCCCGGGGCAAAGCTGAGCCCGGTGGTCTTCCGGCCTCCCGGGACGAAGTAGCCCTGGTAGTCATCGATGGTGATGTCCAGGCTGTAGTCGTTCGTTGGGACCGTGTCCGTCGAGCCGGCGAGCGTGTTGATCGACTCCGCGTCGCCCACCTTGCTGAAGCTGCCTGAGCCGTTCGGATCCATCGTGTAGTTGGTGCCGTTGAAGGAATCCAGCGCACCGAGCCGGACGCGCGCGTCCTTGGGGAGCCCCTTGACGGTGAACAGGGCGTCGTCCTTCCTGTCCTTGACGAAGTTCCGGAAGCTCGCCAGCGGGGTGACGTATGCCTTGGGATCAAAAGGAGGTACGACGACGTTGCGGAGGACGCGCCGCTCGTCACCGCCGGCGATCAGCGGCGATACCGCCGCGGTGATTCCCACTGTCGCCGCCAGGACGGCCGCTCCGGCCGCCAGCCGGCGCATGCGCGCCTTCCCGGCCGTGCCGGCGTCGTGCTGGGGGCGGTTCACTGAGACCTTGTGGGTGTCACGCCGCCGCAGTGCGTCCCGGCGGAAGGTGGCCCACGCGATGCCCACCACCGTCAGTGCAATGCCGCGTTCCACCGTCAGGAACCCGGCGTTGGTGCTGAAGGCGATGCCCGTGACGAACAGGACCAGGACCGGCAGCAGCGGCCAGTACGGGCTGCGGAGGCGCCAGGTCAGGACGCCGGCGGCGGTGGCAGTGATAAGTGAGCTGAGGAAGGGGACGATCAGCACGCCGCCCGCGGTGCCCACCGGCACGCCGACGGTCAGCATGTCCTTCCACGAGAAGACGACGCCGAGCAGCAGCGTCCGCAGCGATTCCAGGCTGGGGACGAAGCCGGCGATCGCGGCGTCGGGGACGGCGAGGGCTGTGCCCAGCACCAGGTAGCTGCCGAAGGCGAGAGCCGTGGTGATCAGCGGCCCCAGCCGGAAGTGGGCGTTGAGGGCAGCGATGGCCAGGCCCAGGATGATTCCGCCGAACCCGGCAACCAGGTAATAGGGATCGCCGCCGAAGCTGAGGCTGAACCCGAGGACACCCAGCCCGAGCAGGACAGTGAGGGCACCGGCGTCGAGCACAAAATGCCACGGCGGCCGGCCGTCCGCGAAGGCTGACCCGGCGGCCGGCAGGACCGGGCGGCCGGGCCCGTTTGGACGGTTTTGCCGGCCCGATCGGCGGGGATTGTCCGGACGGCGGGGGCGGAGACCGGTGGCCTCACTCATGCTGCAGCCTTTCGCAGGACGGAGGGAAGGTCGGAGAGGTCGCCCACCGTGAGGACGGTCAGGTCGCCGATGTTGGCTCGGGCCGGCGCGGCGCCAAGGTCCACCAGCACGGCGAGGCTGCGGACGCCTGGCGGCACCGAGGCGGCGGCGGAGCGCAGCTGGGTGGGCGTCACCTGGCTGCCCACGATGAAGAAGACCACCGAGGCGTTGGGCACCGTGTCCGCCAGCGTGCGGGCGAGGTCGACGGCGGTCTTCCGCAGCGGGGTGCCGGCGATCCGGGTCATGTCGTCCAGCATGTTGCGGCCGGTTTCGCAGCGCAGCGGACCGGCCTGCGTGAGGACGTCCAGTTCGCGCTGTTCGCGGATGGCCTGCCGGCCGATGGACCCGGCTGCCGAAATGGCCAGCTCGAATTCGTCTTCCGAGGCGAATTCGTCCGTGTTGATGGACAGCGAAATGGCGAGGTGGGCGCGGCGGGTTTCCTCGAACTGGCGGACCATCAGCTTGTTGGTCCGGGCAGTGGTTTTCCAGTGGATGTGCCGCCGGTCGTCACCCGGGACGTAGTCGCGCAGCGCGTGGAAGGAAACGTCGGCGCTGGACAGCTCCGTGGTGGGCATGCCTTCCAGGTCGCGGATGAAACCGGCAGCGGAACCGGCCAGCGCCACCGTGCGGGGGTGCACGTACAGGTCCTCCGGTTCCGTCCACAGCACCTGCCGGCGGAGCAGGTGCAGCGGATCGGCCCGGACGGAGCGCACCGGGCCCACCACGATGACGGCGCGCCGCGCGGTGGGGATGGTGAAAAGGTCCCCGTGCACCTGCTGCGGTTTCATGCGCGGGAGGTGGAACACGGCGGTGGCAGAGCCTACGGGCAGTTCCAGGTCAGCCGGCAGGAGCGGCCGGGCCGACGTGTTGGACACGGCGATGCTTCCGACGGCGCTGTCCCCCACTGCCACCCTGTTCCGGGCGAGGTCGAGCAGGATCCCATAGGAGGACCGGCCCAGGATGAAGCCGACGGCGATGACGAAGAGCACCAGCGCCGCAATGGCTGCCGCCTTGGCCTCCTGCCAGCCGTAGGCGTTCCCGGTCAGCCACAGGAGGAACGCGGCGGCCAGCACGGACCAGCCCAGGACGCTGACCACGGCAAGAACCGGCCGCACATAGCGGTTCCACACGCCGTTGGCTATCCGCCAGGCCGGACCAAGCGCGAGCCGCGCGGTGCTGCCGGCCTCGGACCACACCCTGGACGCGCGCTGGAGCCGTACCCCGGGCAGCCGCGACTTGGACAACTTCGCACCGGACCGCTTCAGCCTGGACCAGTTCAGGCTGGACCAGTTCAGGCTGGACCAGTTCAGCTTGGGCCACTGCACTCTGGACAACGGCACGCTAGACGGCGGCGCGCTGCTGCGGCGCTGCCACATCAGCCAGGACGCGCCCCAGGACGGCCTCAGCCGTTGCCCCGGAAAACTCGGCTTCGGGGT
The DNA here is from genome assembly GCF_042790555.1 of Arthrobacter sp. NPDC056727. Classification (NCBI taxonomy): domain Bacteria; kingdom Bacillati; phylum Actinomycetota; class Actinomycetes; order Micrococcales; family Micrococcaceae; genus Arthrobacter; species Arthrobacter sp. NPDC056727. Next base: position 127,160 of record NZ_JBHTZA010000009.1, read on the forward strand.
CCATCACAAAACGGTGGGTCCAGACCACACCGGCAAGGTCCTTGATGTCGTCCGGCAGGACGAAGTTGCGGCCCTGGCTCGCGGCCCAGACCTTGGCCGCCCGGACCATGGCGAGGGCGCCGCGGACGGACACCCCCAGGCGGGTTTCGGGCGCGTTACGGGTTTCCTCGCAGAGCCTGGAGATGTACTCCAGCACGGCGGTATCAACGTGTGTGGTGGCGGCAAGGTCCGCCATGTCCGCCACAGCCTGCGTGGTGATGACGGGGTGCAGGTCCCGGGACCGGTCCTTGAGGCTGCTGCCGCCCAGGAGCTGGACGGTGGAGGCGTGGTCCGGGTAGCCGATGGAGGTCTTGATCAGGAAGCGGTCCAGCTGGGCCTCGGGCAGCCGGTAGGTGCCGGCCTGCTCGATCGGGTTCTGGGTGGCCATCACCATGAACGGCCGGCCGGCCTCATAGGTGGTGCCGTCCACGGTGACGCGGGACTCCTCCATGACCTCCAGCAGCGCCGACTGCGTCTTGGGCGAGGCCCGGTTGATTTCGTCCGCGAGCACAATGTTGCTGAAGATCGGGCCCTTGTGGAATTCGAACTTCTGGGTCTTCTGGTCGTAGATGGTCACGCCGGTGACATCCGAGGGCAGCAGGTCGGGCGTGAACTGGATGCGGCTGTTGGACCCCTGGACGGTGGCCGCCAGGGCCCGGGCCAGGGACGTCTTGCCGGTGCCGGGGGCATCCTCAAAGAGGACATGGCCTTCGGCGAGCATCGCGGTGAAGGTCAGGCGGATGACATGGGCCTTGCCCAGGACTGCCTGGCCCACGTTGGCGACGAGCTTCTCGAACGTCCCTGCAAACCAGTCGGCCTGCTCGCTTGTCATGGTCATGGTCGGTTCCTCTTCCGTGTCATTCCAGTCATATTCGCTTCAGCGGAGCGCGGCGCGGCATTCAGCACTGCCGGCACATTCAGCACTGCCCCACACCCGGGCCCCTGATGTCCACCGTGATGCCCTTGACGTACCAGCCGGAGTGCGGGCCGCCGTTCATCTTGTACCAGCGGCTGCCGTTGTTGTAGATGTCCGACCAGCACGGGGTCGGAATCCAGCCGTCGGAGTACGACACCCAGTTGGCGTCGCTGCCGCCGCAACTGCGTGTTGCGGCGTTGTACCGGTCAGGGACCCCGGGCTTGCCCGGGCAGCTGTTGTTGTCGGACTGCTTGACCCTGACCTCGGTCAGAGGCGGGGTGGGATCGTTGCCCGACGTTGCGTTTGCCTGCCCGGCTGCCCCGGCAACAACCGTGACGGCTTTGACCCGCAGCGACCGTGTGTTGTTCCAGCCGCCGCCGGAAGCGTCGAACCTGGTGGCCTTGCCGACGCTGGTCCAGGCGCCGCCGTCGAGACTGACCTCGTAGTGGTTCAGCGGACGGCCGTTGGTGCCGGTGGAGTTCCAGGTCCAGTGGACCTGGGGGTCGCCCACGGCGGACTTGCCGCCGTTGACGTTCGGCGCGTTCGGCGGCGCGTACGGGTTGCCCGAGCCAATGGCCTTACCATCGCCGGACACGTTGTTCTTGGTGGAGGCGGCGATGATGTTGACGGTCACGTCCCGGCCGTTGGGCTGGCCGGTGATGGTTCCGCCGCCGGCGTTGATGGGCCCGGACCCGTAGGCGGTGGACCACCGGTAAGTGATCTCCGACGCCTGCGAGCCGTTCCGCTGTGCGGCCGTGAGCGGGGTGAAGGTCACATCCAGCTGGCCGCCCGTACCGTTCGCCCGCACGCTGCCGCCGCTCACGGTGCCCGGCTTGCCGGCGGCCCTGACCGGTGCGGACTGGGCGCTGGTTCCGGACGTGCCCGCCTTGTTGGTGGCGGAAACGGTGAAGGCGTAGTCGGCCTCGGAGTTGTCCACCGTGACATTCAGCGAGGTTCCGGAAGCCACCTTCTGGCTCTTCACCACCGCTCCCCCGCGCAGGGTGGTCAGCGTGTAGGCGGAGACCGCGTCGCCGTTGTTGTCCGGCGCCGTCCAGCTGACGTTCACCTGGGACTGTGGGCCCACGGATCCGGCCCCGGCTGCGCTGGGGGCAGCAGGCGTCACCGGAACTCCCGCCGGCACCTCGGCGGCGGAGTACGTGCTCCACTCCGACGGGTCCTTCGCGTCGTTCCGGGCCAGGACGCGCACCTTGTAGGCCACGCCGTTGGTAAGCCCCTTCCAGACGTAGCTGGTGGACGCCAGGTTCTGGATCTGCGGGTTCTGGCCGGCCGGTGCGGGCGAGATTTCCAGGTCGTAGGACTTGACCGGAGAGCCCTTGCTGGCGGGCGCCTTCCACGCCACCGACAGCTGCTTGTCGCCGAACTTCAGCGACGGGGCCAGCGGCATGTCCGGCTTGACGTCGGGGCGGACCTCGGCGGAGGCCGGTGACCGGTCGGATTCGCCGAACTCATTCGTCGCCGTCACCTGGAAGTGGTACTTGGTGTTGTTGACGAGGTTGTTCAGGGTGCACGAGTTGGCCGGGCACTCCTGCCGGTAGCCGCCCTCGCCGTAGACCGTGTACTTGGTGATGGGCGAACCCCGGTCCGCCGGCGCCGTCCAGTTCAGCAGCGCCGTACTGTCGCCCACGCTCTGCGCCTGCGGCGTGGTCGGGGCCAGGGGCTTGTCCTTCACCGTGAGCCGGATCCGGGCGGTGGCGTACCTGGAGGCGTCATCGGTCTTGTCGCCCACCGTGTAGGACACAATCAGGGTTCCGGAGAATCCGGCCGCGGGCGTGACGGTGACCGAGTCCCCGCTGATGGCCGCGGTGCCCTGCCCGGTTTCGGTGGCGACGCCGATGATCTTCAGCGGCGTATCCGGGAATGGGTTGGCGTCGTTCGCCAGCACCTTGACGGTGACCGGCTTGCCTGCTGCGGCGTTTTCCTCGATGTCGTCGTTCGCCACCGGCTTGGCCCGGTTTGTCGCCGTCACGGCCAGCCGGAACGTGGCAGTGGAGTCGAGGCCGCGCGGGTCCTTCGCCTTCACCTGCACGGCTCCCCCGTCGCCGGGCCGCAGGCTGTCCTTTGCCGAGACCTTCAGGGACGCGCCGTCGATGGACACGTTGAAGCCCTGCGGAACCGCCCCGGCGATCTCGTACTTCATGTTGTCGGCGTCGTCCGCGTCGGGGTCGGTGGTCAGCTTGGCCAGGTCGGCGGAGGCCGAGTCACCCAGCGGAACGTCCACCGAGCCGCCGAGCAGGACCGGCGGGTTGTTGCGGTTGGGGTCGGGCAGCACCTTGGTCCTGATGCTCAGGGTGGACTTCAGGCCGGCGGGGTCGTCGGGACCGGAGCCGTCCGTCACTTCGAAGGTAATGGACCCAGGGCCCACATAGTCCTTGTCCGCGGTGTACCTGACGGCTGTGCCGCCGCCGGCCACGGGGTTGCTGCCGTCCGCGCCGATGAGCTTGATCCGGTCTGTCTGGGTCAGCCGGGGCGAGCGGCTGTCCCGGACCTTGACCCATTCGGCGAGGTCGGCGGTGACGGACTGGCCCGCGACCACCTCGAGGACCTCGTCCTTGGCGAGGGTGGGAACCTGCTGGCCGAGGCCGGGAACCCAGATGATCGCCGTCGACTTCTGGCCGTCGACGTCCTCCACCGTGTAGGGCACCAGCTGCGGCTGCTCCGTCAGCTCCACGATCATGTTGCCGTCCGTGCCCGGCCGGGCGGTCTCTGCGGCGCTGCTGATCTTGAGGTTCTCGCCCACACCGTCGGGGTCTTCGTCGTTCTTGAGGACGGGGACGTCGACGGCGGTCTTGCCCAGTGTCTGGGCGGAGGTGACGCGGTCGTCCCGGGCGATCGGTGCCTGGAGCGGGACGTTGCTGTCCACGACCATCCGGATGGCTGCCTGGGCGGAGGCTCCGCGCTCGTCGGCCACGGTGTAGCGGACATTGACGGTGCCTTCGGTGGCCGGAGCCTGCAGGAGGATGCGGCCGCTTTGCTTGCTGACCGTCGCCTTAAGGGCGGCATCGGCCTCGATGCCGTCGGTCAGGATCCGGATCAAGTCACCATCGGGATCGGTGTCGTTGCCGGCCGCGTCGACGGCGATCTGCCGCCCGGGCCGGACCTTGACCTGGTCGTCCACGGGCGTGGGCTTCTGGTTGGTGTCGCTGCGCGGTGCGATGCCCACGGTGACGGTGCCGGTGTTCACGGCACCCTGCCGGTCCACCACCTTGTAGCGGAACGTATCGGTTCCGGCGCCGTTGCCGGCGGCGACGAAGTCGATGAAGTTGCTGCCCGCCGTCGCGGTGCCCATGCCGGGCGTGCTGTCGATGCCTGTCAGCTGGACGGAGTCGCCGTCGGGATCGATGCCGTCCAGCGGCACGGGGATGCGCACCGTACCGGCGGCCACCACCCGGGCGGTCAGGTTCTTCGGCTGCGGCCGGGAGTTCTCGGCGCCCTCCAGCGGCAGGATGTGGATGGTGACGGCGGCGGCGCTCTTCTGGCCCTGCGGGTCCACCGCGTTGTAGATGGCGCGCACGGTCTTGGGCTGGCTGCCGGCGATGAACCGGAGCGTGTTCTCCGAGACGAAGCTCTTGCCGTCCTCCGCCGCGACGGCCTGGGGCAGCACCGGATCCACCGTCAGCTTCTCGCCCTGCGGGTGGGTGTCATTGTCCAGGACGGGGATGGTCACGACGTCGTTCACGCGGACGTTGACCTCGTCGGGCTTGGGCTGCGGCGCTTCCACCACAGCGGGCGCGGGAACCGGCACGACCGACACGCTGCCGGAGGCGGAAGCCTTGCCGTTGGACATCGTGTAGCGGAACAGGAAGGGGTCCTTGGTGCCGGCGATGTCGGTGATCCGCAGGACGCTGTGGTCGATCACGCTCACCGAGGCGGTGGCGTTTTCCGGCACCGCGACGGACTGCAGGACCAGGACGCCGCCGGACGGGTCGGAGTCGTTGGCCAGCGGGTCCAGCAGCACGCTGCCGCCAACCGGCAGGAGCGCGACGTCGTGCACGGCGACGGGGTTTCCGGAGTCCTTGCCGGATTCCACGTCCACGCGGATGAGGCCCTGGCTGCTCTGCGGCCCGTTGCTGGCCAGATAGGTGAGGTACACCGGGCCCGGGGTGCGGCTGCGGAAGGTGAAGGTGCCGCCGTCGGTGACCGGGCCGAGCTCAGCGGCTCCGCTGGCTTCCACCTGGGCAAGGCGCAGCGCGCCGCCGTTGGGATCGACGTCGTTCTTCAGAGGCGCGATGACCAGGTCCTGGCCCACCACGGCGGTGACGTGGTCGGCGTTGACCACGGGGGCGAGGGCGCCGGGCGGCTGGACGTTGACCACCACCTTGGCCGTGGTGGTGGCGCGACCGTCCCAGACGGACACGGTGACGCTTTTCTTGCCGGCCGTGGCGCCGGAGTCCTGGAAGGTCAGCAGCCCGTCGCGGCGGACCTTCACCTGGTCCTGATCATTGTCCGCGGTGGCCGACATCAGGACCAGGTCGTCGCCGTCGGGATCGGCCCAGTCGGTGAGGATGTTCTGGCTGACGGTCTTGCCCTGCTCCACGAGGAGCGTGGTGGGGTCGCCGCGTTTGAAGGCCGGGGGCCGGTTCTCGTCCGGCCCGACGACGCTCAGGCTCACCTTGCCGCCGGCCGACAGTCCGCGTCCGTCCGCTGCCGTGTAGTCGAACGTCTCGGTCCCCGCCGCGGCATCGGCCGGCACCGCGATCTGGAAGGCTGACCCGCCATAGATGCTTTCGATGCTGCCGGCCCGCGGGCCCTCTGCGCCGAGCGAGGCGGTGAGGACGTCGCCGTCGGGGTCGGAATCGTTGTCCAGGACGCTCAGGACCGTGGTGCGCCCAGGACGGACGCCGACGACGTCGGGCTTCGTTTCGGGGGGACGGTTCGGTTTGGTGCGGTCCGGCAGGACGTTGATGGTGTTGTCGTCGGCCGACTCCTCGTCGGGATCGTCGGCCTGGTTCTTGGGCGGGACCACGTCGTCCCAGTTGTTGACCAGCTGCATGTTCTGGTTGACCAGCCACACGTTGCCCGAGTTCACGTCGTTCAGCACAACCAGGTCGCGGTTGACGCGGAACACGTAGCTGGGCGATGCGCTGGCCTTGGGCACGGCAACGTTCTTGTTGTCCGCGGCATTGGCGCAGTCCCGGACATACTTGTTCGCTCCGGACCACGCAGCGTGGACGCAGCCGCCCAGCTGCACCGGCGCTGCCGGCACGCCCTGGCCGCCGAAGGCAACAGTCTTCGCGGCGGAGCCGTTCAGCGGCTGCTTGAGGAGTGCCTTGCTGGTGGCCACGGCCACGGAGTCCGAGGCCGGGCCTGACTGCTGGAGCCTGGCCTCCCGCGCATCGGCCAGGGGCACTTCGCGCCCGCCGGGCAGGAACAGTTTTCCGGCGGCGGCATCCAGGACCACGGGCTGGTCCCCCACGACGGCGAGCTGGAGGTCCCCGGCGCCCTTCAGCCCGTCCCACGTGCTGGACTGGGTATCGGTGGCTGCCCCGGCGGCGTCAACCGTTGTGACTGTCACCTGCCCTGTCTTCGGGTCGGCCGAGTAGATCCGGTCATCCGGGCCGACGGCGGACACCAGGCCCTGGGAACCCGCCACCGCGGGCTCGCTGGACTCCTGGTCGAAGGCGTTGACCGTTGACGGGGACATCGCCCACATCTTGCCGGCGGCAGGGTCGGTGACCGAGATGACGTCGGCACCGAAACTCACCTGCGCCGAGCCGGGAAGCTTCTTGTCGCCGCCGAGCCTCATGTTGGCGGCGGACACCTGGTTCAGCGTGGAGCCGGATTCGTCGTCGACGAACACCTTGCCGGCATTCTGCAGGACATCGAACGTGGTGCTGGCCGGTGTCACGGCACCGTCGAGGACCCGCGAGGGGTAGTTAAGCCGGCCGACGGCGTTGCGTGCCTTGCTGACCACCCAGACGCCGCCGTCGTTAAGGTCAACCTCGGTTGTCTTGAACCCCGGGTAGATTACGGCACCGGCCACCAGCGCTGCGGCAGCAGCGGAAAAGACGGTCCCGGTGACGATCTTGTTGCGGCGGTTCCTGAGCCCCAGCTTGCCGAACAGAGTTGACACAGCGTTATTATTCCCCTGAAATCACAGCCGCCTGAGCGCGGCTTGCTAGCCCCTGATGTTCATCACGGGCTGTGAAATTCCGCCACTCCCCCATAGAGACGCCGGAACAATTCTGAGCCTCGACTATTACATGGGCGCTGGCGGATTGTCCAAGGACAGCGCTTTGGCCGTCCGTTACCCGCACAGCCTACCCGCGCTGTCCGGCCGGGGCGATGGGGAGGACTGCCCACCCTGCGCCGGCTCCGCGTGCCTGGTCCTGGCTTCCCAGCTCAGGTTCCTAGTCCAGGATCAGGCCCCTGCCCCGTCCCCGCGCCAGCGTGACCGGCTGGATCTCGCCGAATCCACGGACGTTCTCCACGTCCTGGGGTATCAGCACGAACCGCTCGTCCTGGTCCAGCGCCGCCGCGGTCATCGAGTCGACCAGCACAGTGCCCGGATCGGCCAGCGTGGTCAGGCGGGCTGCAAGGTTCACAGTGGGCCCGTAGATGTCGCCCAGGCGGGAGAGGATCCGTCCCCACACCATGGCAACGCGGGCCTCGGGCAGGATCTCGTCCCTGGTGAATGCCTCTGCGAGCGCAAGCGAGATTTCGGCGCCCGCTGCCGGCGTTTCGGCGATGTAGAGGACTTCGTCGCCCACCGTCTTCACCAGCCGGCCGCCGCCCACCGAGATGATCTCCGCGCATTTGTTCTCGAACCGCTGCACCAGCTTGGCCAGGGTTTTCTCGTTCATCCGCCGTGACAGGCTCGTGTAGGACACCAGGTCGGCGAAGCCCACGGCACGCGCCAATGGAAGAGGCGCGTCATCCTCGTCACCCTCGCGGCCTTCCTCGCTGGCCTGCAGGCCGGCTTCCGCCCGGACAGCCAGCCGCTGCACGCCGGCGTTGAGCTGGCGCCGCCAGGAGTAGACAAGCATCTCCTCGAGGGGGTCCACCAGCGCCGGCAGCTCATGGACCAGGCGCTTGCGGGCCTGGGCGTCGGTCAGCCCCTGTTCATGGACCATGTCCTCGACCAGGGCCTCGATCTGCCACACCACCATGCGGTCCGTCATCTGCCCGATGGCGCGGGTCACGGAGATGGCGGCTTCCTCGGTGAGCTTTCCGGCGCGGACCATCCCCACCGCCGTGGACAGGGCAGCCTGGTCGCGTTCGGTGAAGGCGACGTCGTCGTCACCCCAGTTGGGGAAGCCCAGGGCACGCCACAGCTTGCGCGCCGAGAGCAGTGACAGGCCCACACCGGCGGCCACCTCGCGCCGGCGCAGCTTGCGTTCGCCGCCCAGAAGCCTTGATTCGAGGGTTTTCGCCGCAATGCGCTCCGCGGACAGGGTGCCGGTGGGCGGATTTTCGACGACGGCGTCCGTCACCTCCCGGTGGCCGGTGTCCTGTGCGCCGGCCCCGTCTGCTCCGGCCTCATGCGTACCGGTCTCAAGCATGCTTGTCTCCTGCGTGCCCGTCTCCTGGCCGCCGCGCTGATCCTCATCGTTCATCTCTTCCACCTTCTCTCACATCCCGCGGAAACCGGCCGCCGGGCTCATCCGGCGCCTGGCCCAATCCAAACGGTTCCTCGTCCGGAAGCTCGGCAAGGGCATCCAGCAGGAACCTGTTGAAGGTGGCAACTTCCGGCACGTCCTTCAGCACGGTGCCGAAATGGTGCCCGGCATCCAAGGATATATTCCCCGAACGCAACATCCGCTGGAGCATCGACTGGCTGATTGTGACATTACGCACTGACACCAGGAAAACCTGCCGGTCCCGGCGCCGGAGCATGCCCTGGCGCGCCAGGACCCGCTGGCTGGTCAGGATGTACCGGGTGGTCTGCCATCTCAGGAGCCTGGGCAGGCAGTAACCCAGTAGGATCCACACGCCGGCCAGCACGCAGCCAGCCACCGCCCAGAACGTCCATTCTGCTGTAATGGCCGGGGCCAGCGCGGACAGCCCGCCGCGGATAATCCACGCGCTGCCAAATGCAGCAAGGGCGGGCACCACGATGAAAACCACCGCCGGGAGGAACAGCGCCCTGGGCTGCGGGCGGGTCACCACGATGACCTGCTCGCCCGGGAGGAGTTCTTTACGCATAACCGCTTTCGCCGGACCCCTGTGTGCCAGCGCCATGCTTTGCAGGGGCATGCTTGTCCGCCCCGTGCCTGCCTGAATCCTGCGGCGACCACGGCCGCAGGTGGACCACGTCCCCCGCCGTCACCACGTGCTCGTGGGCGGAGGCATCCACCACCAGGAGGGAGCCCGAGTCATCAAGCCGGGAGGCATGGCCGATGATTTCGTGGTCTCCCGGAAGCTGGGCGCGGACCTGCTGGCCCAGGGTGACCATCGCCGTTTCCACGCGCTTGTGCAGCGACGGCCCGCCGGCCAGGCCGGCCGTGGCATCGCCGTCGGCATTGCAGAAGCTGCGGTAGAGCGAGCAAAAACGCGAGAGATAGCTTTTCAGGAGGGCCGTGCGGTCAACGGTCCGGGCACCCTGCAACTGCACGGACGTGGCGGTGGGCACCGGCAATTCGTCCTCCGTCAGCGTGACGTTCAGGCCGGTGCCCAGAATGACAGGCGGCACGGAGCCGCCGCCCAGCGGGCCGAGCTGGGCCAGGATGCCGGCGATTTTTCCGCCCCGCACCAGGACATCATTCGGCCACTTCAGGTCAGCGGGAATCCCCGCCGTCTCATCGAGAGCGTCGCGCAGCGCGACCGCGGCCAGCAGGGACAGCCAGGAGTAGGTGTCGGCGGGCAAGGGCTGGCCACCGGCATTCACGGGCCGGAGCACCAGGGAGACCAGCACGGAGCTGCGGGCGGGCGCTTCCCAGGCGCGGTCCAGCCGGCCGCGGGCGGCAGTCTGGTGCTCCGCTGTCAGGACTGACAGGTCGGGCCAGGCCTTGGGGTCCACGGTCACGGCCCGCAGCAGGTCGGCGTTGGTGGAACCTGTGGTGTCCACGACCGTCAGCTGCGCGATGCCGGTGGCGGCCAGGAAGTTGGCGTCGGACAGGGCTTCCCGGTCCAGGGCCGGCCGCCCGGGCACGCCCTCCGTTCCGGTCAGGTTCTCCTGCGGTCCACGGCTATCGTCAGGGCGTGCGGCATCCATAGTTGAATCCTAGCGACTCGCCGGGCCGCGCGGCCGGTAAAGCCGGAGGTCAGCAGCAGTTCACAGGAAGATGTCGGGAACCAGATCCGCTTCTGCGGCGCCCAGGCTGTAGGGCCGGAAATCCGTGACGCCGGCCGCGGCCAGGACCTGCTCGTCAATGTAGAAGTTGCCGGTACCGCCGCCGCAGTTCACAGTCCCCGTGAGTATGGCGTGGGCTGCGTCTGCCATGATTTCCGGCATTCGGGCGGCCCGGACCATTGATTCGCCGCCTGCCATGTTCCGGATTGCGGCGGTATCGATCAGCGTCCGCGGCCACAGCGAGTTGACGCAGATGCCGTCGCTCCTCAGCTCCTCCGCCAGGCCCAGCGTGGTCAGGCTCATGCCGTACTTGGCCATGGTGTACGCCAGGTGCCGGCCCGCCCACTTCGGGTCGAGGTTCAGGGGCGGCGACAGCGTGAGGATATGGCCGCCGGAGGATTTGCGCAGGGCCGGCAGGGCCAGCTTGGAGAGCAGGAAGGTGCCGCGGACGTTGATGTCCTGCATGAGGTCGTAGCGCTTCATGTCCACGGAACCGGTCGGCGAAAGATCGATCGCAGAGGCGTTGTTGAGAACGACGTCGATCCCGCCAAAGCGGCCGACGGCAGCATCCACGGCGCGTGCGACGTCGTCGTCGTTCCGTACATCCCCGACCAGTGGAAGGGCACTGCCTCCGGCGGCTTCCAGTTCTTCGGCGGCACCGTAGACAGTTCCCTCAAGCCTGGCGTGCGGCTTGCCGGTCTTGGCGAGCAGCACCACGTTTGCGCCGTCGCGAGCTGCCCGCCGGGCAATGGCAAGGCCGATGCCGCGGCTGCCGCCGGACATCAGAATGGTCCGGCCCCGCAGATTGCCAGTGGCCCGGTAGGGTGTGGCTGGAACAGGGCAAGCGTCACTGCTTGAAGTCATAGGGACACTCTAGCCGGAGTTTGTTACCAGCGAGTAACATTCGCGCTTCCGTCGGCGCCACGGACGAAAATTGTAGGAACCCTACAGCGGTCCCGGGAATTTGCGTCACTAGACTAGCCATCAGGGCCTTGGATTTGTACGGATGCTACTTAAGCCGGCAACCAGCGCCCGCATCACGCTGCCGCAGCAGAACAGCTACAGCACAACAGCTACAGAGCCGGAGACACTTGATGAGCCACGATCTGACCACGACGGCGGGAAAGATTGCCGATTTCCGCGACCGCCAGGCCCGTGCAGAGCAGCCCTCCGGCCCCGAAGCCATCGAGAAGCAGCACGCGCGCGGCAAGAACACCGCCCGCGAGCGCATCGACCTGCTGGTGGACGAGGGATCCTTCGTCGAGTTCGACGCATTGGCGGTGCACCGCTCCACGGCCTTCGGCATGGAGAAGAAGAAGCCGCTCGGCGACGGCGTGGTGTCCGGTTACGGAACCGTGGACGGCCGGCTCGTGGCCCTGTACAGCCAGGACTTCAGCGTCTACGGCGGCTCCCTGAGCCAGGTCAACGGCGAAAAGATCGTGAAGGTCCAGGAGTTCGCGCTGCGCAACGGCTGCCCCGTGGTGGGCATCAACGACGGCGGCGGCGCCCGGATCCAGGAGGGTGTGGCCTCGCTGGCCATGTTCGCGGACATCTTCCGCAACAACGTGCACGCCTCCGGGGTTGTCCCCCAGATCTCCCTCATCATGGGCCCCTGCGCCGGCGGCGCGGCCTACTCCCCCGCACTGACCGACTACGTGGTCATGGTGGACAAGACCTCCCACATGTTCATCACCGGACCGGACGTCATCAAGACCGTCACCGGCGAGGACGTGGACATGGAAACCCTCGGCGGCGCCCGGCAGCATAACGCCACCACCGGCACCTCCACCTACCTGGCCTCCGACGAGGCCGACGCCATCGAATTCGTCCGGGAACTGCTGGACTTCCTCCCCTCCAACAACCTCTCCGAGGCGCCGGTGCTGGAGCACCAGCAGGAGCTGGAACTCGACGAGGACGACCTCGCCCTGGACACGCTGATCCCGGATTCCGCGAACCAGCCCTACGACATGCGCAAGGTCATCGAGCAGGTCGTCGACGATGCCCACTTCCTGGAGATGCAGGCGCTGTACGCACCCAACGTGATCATCGGCTATGGCCGGGTCGAGGGGCACACGGTGGGAATCGTGGCCAACCAGCCGCTGCAGTTCGCCGGCACCCTGGACATCTCCGCTTCCGAAAAAGCGGCCCGCTTCGTCCGCCACTGCGACGCCTTCAACATCCCGATCATCACCCTCGTGGACGTTCCGGGCTTCCTGCCGGGCAAGGACCAGGAGTTCCAGGGCATCATCCGCCGCGGCGCCAAGCTCCTCTACGCCTACGCCGAAGCCACCGTGCCCAAGCTGACCGTGATCACCCGGAAGGCCTACGGCGGCGCCTACATCGTGATGGGCTCCAAGAAGCTCGGCGCCGACCTGAACCTCGCCTGGCCCACCGCCCAGATCGGCGTGATGGGCGCCCAGGGCGCCGTCAACATCCTCTACCGGCGCGACCTCGCCGCCGTTGCCGAGGCCGGCGGCGACGTCGAAGCCAAGCGCGCCGACGTGATCCGGCAGTACGAGGAAGAGCTGCTCAACCCGTACCAGGCCGCCGAGCTGGGCTACGTTGACGCGGTCATCGCCCCCTCGGACACGCGGCTGCAGATCGTCAGGGGGCTGCGTGCACTCCGCGACAAGCGTGCGGGCCTGCCCGCCAAGAAGCACGGAAACATCCCGCTGTGAGCGTCCCGAATCCCGCGGCTGAGCCCGCTGACAACGCCCAGCCGGCCCAGACCCTGTTCTCTGTCACCAAGGGCGAACCGACAGCCGAGGAGCTGGCGGCGCTTACCGCCGTCGTGCTTTCCCTGGAACCGGCAGCAGCGGCCGGCCCGGCGAAGCCCAGCGTGCGGCAGTGGATGCGGCGGCAGCAGCTGCGGCTGGAGCCGACGCCCGGTCCGGGGGCCTGGAAGCGGAGCCGGGGCTAAAAATTCAATGACTCTTTCATAACTGGAACCCTGCGATTAGTCTCGTGGGGTGACTACTGAATCCGCCGCCCCGGCACGCCCCCGGACCGCCATTGACGCCGTCGCCGACGCCCACACCGAAACCCTCCTTGCACTGGACCCGAGCCTGGCCACCACGCTCGGCATCCCGGGGCACGATACCGAGTTCCAGGACTTCTCCCCTGCCGGGCTGGCCAGGTTCGCAGCAGCGGAACGAAAGACCCTGCAGGCCCTTGAGGGGCTGGAACCCGTTGACGACGTCGATGCCGTCACCCTCGACGCCCTGCGCGAACGCCTCGGCCTCCAGCTGGAGATCCATGGGTCGGGCTGGAACCTGGCCGAGCTGAACAACATCGACTCCCCGGCGCAGAACATCCGCTCGATCTTCGACCTCATGCCCACGGACACCGAGGAGCACTGGGCCAACATCGCCGGCCGCACGCACAGCGTGCCCGCGGCGATCAGCGGCTACATCGAGTCCCTCCGGACGGCCAGGGACGGCGGCAAGGTCTCCGCCCGGCGCCAGGTGTCGATCGTGATCGAGCAGACCACCAAATACGCCGCCGAGGACGGTTTCTTCGCCAAGCTCGCGGCCGAGGCCAAAACGGCGGACGGCCCGCTGCCGGCGGACCTGCAGGAAAAGCTCGACGCCGGTGCTGCCGCCGCCCGGGGAGCGTACGCCGGGCTGGCGGCGTACCTGCTGGAGGAGCTGCTGCCCGTCGCCCCGGAGAAGGATGCCGTGGGCCGGGAACGCTACGCCCTCGCCTCGCGGGTTTTCCTGGGTGCCGCCGTCGACCTCGAGGAAACCTACGCCTGGGGCGTGGAGGAGCTGGAGCGGATCATTGCCGCCCAGGAACGCGTCGCGGAAGAAATCAGGCCGGGCGCCTCCATCGCCGAGGCCAAGGAGATCCTCAACGGCGATCCGGCCCGGCGCCTTCAGGGAACGGACGCCCTGACGGCGTGGATGCAGGAGCTGTCCGACCGCGCAGTGTCCGACCTTGCCGGCGTCCACTTCGAGATTCCCGACGTCATGAAGACGCTCGAATGCCGGATCGCGCCCACCGACGAGGGCGGCATCTACTACACAGGGCCCTCGGACGACTTCAGCCGGCCCGGAAAGATGTGGTGGTCCGTGCCCGAGGGCGAGGACTCGTTCACCACCTGGGCCGAAACCACTACCGTGTTCCATGAGGGCGTGCCCGGCCACCACCTGCAGGTGGCCACCGCCGTCTACCGGCGCGAACTGCTCAACAGTTGGCGGCGCAATGTCTGCTGGACCTCGGGCCACGGCGAGGGCTGGGCCCTATACGCCGAGAAGCTCATGGAGGAGCTCGGCTACCTCAAGGATCCGGGCGACCACATGGGCATGCTGGACATGCAGCGCATGCGGGCCGCCCGGGTGGTCTTTGACATCGGTGTCCACCTGGAACTCGACGTCCCCGCGCGCTGGGGAACGGGCACCTGGACGCCGGAGAAGGGCTTCGACTTCCTCAAGGCCAACCTGGACATCAGCGAGGGCAACCTTCAGTTCGAGTTCGCGCGCTACCTCGGCTGGCCGGGCCAGGCCCCGTCCTACAAGGTGGGCCAGCGGCTGTGGGAGCAGATCCGCTTGGAGCTCGAAGCCCGGCCGGATTTTGACCTGAAGGCCTTCCACACCAAGGCGCTCAACATCGGCTCCGTGGGCCTCGACACGCTCAAGCGCGCAATGCTCGGCTAGGGTTCCATCCCCCCGATCGATAGGAGTTTTTGTCCAGATACCGCGGGTTAAGGGCCTCCGAAGCCGCGGTATCTGGACAAAAAACTCCTGACCGGGGCGAGATGTTTGCCACAGGTTCCGTGGGAATATCTTCATAAAAGAGCGGAGTTACGCCGATTTTCCGGGCATCGTGATGCTGTTAGCCAGTAAGGTCCGCGTAATATTTCTCAATGTCGGCTGGAAGCTGTATTTTGCGCGGCCTAGCTTGTTGTGGTGAGCAATCAAACCACTTCATCCACGGCCGGGCGCCCCGGCTTCCAGCTGCCCCGGTGGGCAGGTTCCTTCGGCTTCCAGATCATCTCGGCCCTGATCATCGGGCTTGGGCTTGGCCTGCTGGCAAAGTACACCGGCAGCACCAAGACGAACCCCAACGGGCTGGGCGCCACGCTGCAGACCATCGGCTCCAGCTATGTGTCGCTGCTGCAGACCGCCGTCGTGCCGCTCATCTTCACGGCTGTGGTGAGCTCCATCTCCAACCTGCGCGAGGTCGCCAACGCGGCCCGGCTGGCTTGGAACACGCTGCTGTGGTTTGCCATCACATCCCTGGTGTCCGTGCTTATCGGCATTGGCCTTGGCGTGCTCCTGCAGCCTGGCGCCAACACCGGCATCTCCGGCGAGGCGAAGTACGACGGCAAGCAGGGCGACTGGTGGGCATTCCTCATCGGCCTGTTCCCGAAGAACTTCCTGGGCCTCGGCGCCAGCTCCACGGTCACCGACTCCGGCGCCGTAACCACCTCCGTCAGCTTCAACGTCCTGCAGATCCTGGTGATCGCGATCGCCGTCGGAGTCGCCGCCCTCAAGGTGGGCAAGCAGGCTGAGCCGTTCCTGGCCCTCAACGCCTCGGCCCTGGCCGTCATCCAGAAGGTCCTGTGGTGGATCATCCGCATCGCACCGCTGGGCACCGTGGGCCTGATCGGCAACGCCGTGGCAGTGTACGGCTGGGACACCATCGGCTCGCTGGGCAAGTTCACGGTGGCCATCTACATCGGCCTCGCCCTGGTGCTGTTCGTCGTCTACCCGGTTCTCGTCCGCTCCCACGGCCTGTCCGTCAAGCAGTACTTCTCCGGCGCCTGGCCCGCGATCCAGCTGGCCTTCGTCTCCCGCTCCTCCATCGGCACGCTCCCGCTGACCCAGCGGGTTACCGAGCGCAACCTCGGCGTTGCCAAGGGCTACGCCTCCTTCGCGGTTCCGCTGGGCGCCACCACCAAGATGGACGGCTGCGCGGCCATCTACCCGGCCATCGCAGCGATCTTTGTGGCCCAGTTCTTCGGAATCCAGCTCGACTTCAGCCAGTACCTGCTGATCGCCCTGGTTTCCGTCCTCGGGTCCGCTGCCACGGCCGGCACCACCGGCGCCGTCGTCATGCTGACGCTGACCCTCTCCACGCTGGGACTGCCGCTGGCCGGCGTCGGACTCCTGCTGGCGATCGACCCCATCCTGGACATGGGCCGCACGGCCGTCAACGTGGCAGGCCAGGCACTCGTGCCCACCATCGTGGCCAAGCGCCAGGGGATCCTCGACGAAACCCTCTACAACGCGCCGCACACCGGGGAGGCCTTCCGTGAGGAGGATGCACCCGCGGCCGAGCGCGAGCTGGCCGGCTCGAAGGCCTGACCTTCATAGAATGCGTGTGCCCCGGGAGTTCCCCGGGGCACACCGCTTTAAGTCGCCCGCTTTAAGCCGGGCCGCCCAAATCAGTCCAGCATGCGGAGAGCAAGGGTAGGGTACGGGCATGGACATCATTCTGGTTCCCGGCTTTTGGCTCGATGGTTCATCCTGGTCCGGCGTCACTCCCCCGCTTTTGGAGGCCGGCCACCAGATCCACGCACTGACCCTTCCGGGGCTCGAGTCGAAGGACGCCAAGAGGTCCGGCATCGGGCTCCGCGACCACATCAACACAGTCGTTGAGGCCATTGACGGAATCGAGGGTCCGCTGGTCCTCGTGGGCCACTCCGGCGGCGGCGCCATCATCCACGGCGCTGTGGACGAACGTCCGGACCGCGTGGCCAGGGCCGTCTATGTGGACAGCGGACCGCTCGGCGAGGGCGGGGTCATCAACGACGAGCTGCCGAGCGAGGGTGACGAGATCCCCCTGCCCGCGTGGGACGTGTTCGACGACGCCGACCTCACCGACCTCGACGACGGGCTTCGGGAAGCATTCCGCGCACGGGCCATCCCGCAGCCAAGAGCCGTGGCCTGCGACAAGCAGCACCTTCACGACGTGCGCCGCTACGAGGTTCCGGCCACGGTGATCGCCTGCGAGTTCCCGTCCTCCCTGCTGACGGAGTGGATGGACGCCGGCCACCCTTACGTTGAAGAGCTCGCGCGCATCCGCGATGTGGAACTTGTGGACCTTCCCACCGGGCACTGGCCGCAGTTCACCAAGCCGGCGGAACTCGGGGCGGCAATCCTCGCCGCCGTGGACCGCACCGGCTGACGCTTAATAGCCGCGGCACAGCGACCCCTGGCGAGCACTAAAGGCAAGCCGGGTTTCCGTCCAGCAACCTAATGGCCGCCGATCACGCCCTTTTCCACGGCCTTCGTGACGGCATCTGCCTCGGCCTGGGTGAGTACGCCGTCCTTCACCGCTTGGTCGAGCCGACCCTTCAGGGCAGCCGCACGTCCGGCCTGCGCCTCGGTGCGGAGTTCCTCGAGGGCGGCCTTAACCTTGGCTTCATCGATTCCCAGCGACTTCGCCAGCGAGGCTGCCAGGGCCGCCTCCTTCGCGGCCCTGTCCGGCTTGGTGCCGTCGGCGTTCCTGGCGGGCGGACGGTTTGCGTCGCGGAATGCCCTCAGGGCGTCCTCCACCTTGGCCTGGTCCACGCCCAGCTTGGCCGCGAGGGCCGCCGCGTCCCGGCCGAGGACACCGTGACCGCGTCCATGTCCATGCCCGTTGCCGTGACGGTCCCAGCCGTCAAACCGCGGGGCGTCAGCGGGAGCACTGGACGGGCTGCTTGTTGTTGGAGTGGGCGAGGGAACGGCTGTTGTTGCGGCCGCCATCCCGCTAACACCGAATCCGGCACCCAGTGCCAAGGCAGTCGCGCCAAGCCCGAGGGCAACTTTCTTTGAACGCTCCATGGTCCGCTCCTCGATCCGCCGGCCTTGAGGCACCACTGCCGCCGTGCCGACGACAACAGGATGCACCTTCCTCCTCAAGAACGCCTTTCGCCCGGCTGTGAAGATGCTGTGAATTTCTCCGTCAAGGCTGTGAAGTGCCGCACCGGTTGCGCAGAGTGCAAACTTGCACGTAGTGTAATTGGGTGTCCACTTCCACTTCGCCATCCCAGCCTTCACCGGATCCCGCCCCCACGGAGCCCCGCGGGGCGGCTTCCCGCCGCGAGCTGAACAAGGCCGCCACGAGGCGGGCCATCATCGATTCCACTCTTGCTCTTCTGCGGCAGAACGGCCCGGGCAACTTCACGGTCGAGGACATCGCCGAAGCCGCGGGCATCTCCCGCCGCACCTTCTTCAACTACTTCAGCAGCACGGAAGCCGCCATCGCCTCGGTGACCAACGGATTCCTGGACAGCGCCCTCGAACAGTTCCGCCGGCGCCCCGCGGACGAGCCCATCCTTGAGTCGGCGCGCGCCGCCCTGGTGGAATTGGCAGATCCCATGACGGTGGCCCCGCTTGCCGAGCTGTTCGGCCTGACCCAGGGCAACCCCCTCATGGCGCGCTCCGAACTGGAGGCATGGGACCACTGCACCGAACAGATTGTCGCTGCGGCCCGCGAGCGCACCGGCCAGGGCACCGGGGCTGACCGGGACGAGCTCTACGTCCGGGCCCTCGCAGGGTCAGTCATCTCCTGCGGCAAGGCAGCGATGGACGTCTGGTTCCGCCGGTGCGGCCCCGATATGTCCCCCGAATCACTGGCCATCCTCCGGCAGCTGCTCATCGATTCGATGGGGCTCCTCGGGTCCGGCTTCGCCAGCCCTGCACCACAGTCGCCCGAATCATCCGCCAAACCTTCCACCCGCAACGCAGAACGGTCCTGACATGGCACTTCTCCTGTACCGCCTTGGCAAGTTTTCCTATCGTCACCGCTGGCTTGTCGTCTCGCTCTGGCTGGCGGTCCTGCTCGCCGTCGGCGGCGCGGCAGCAGCTTTTTCCGGCACTCTGTCCAACAACTTCCAGATACCCGGCACGGAAACCCAGCGTATGGCCGACAAGCTCCAGAAGGAGCTGCCGGCGTCATCCGGCGGCTCTGCGGGGGTTGTCTTCCAGGCAAATGACGCCCGGTTCAGCCAGGCCGGCAAGGATGCGGTGTCCACTGCGCTGACGAAGCTTGAGGCCCTTCCGGACGTCCGGGGAACCGTGGACCCGTTCGCCACGCAGGCGCAGCTGGACAAGGCCGCCGGGGATCTCGCCGACGGTGAAGCCAAGGCCGCCGCCGGCAAAGCACAGCTGGAAACATCTGCCGCCGAACTGGCCGCCGGCAAGGAGCAGCTCGCCGCTGCCGAGGCGCAGATGACCGCGGCCGGGCTCCCGGCGTCGGCCATTGAAGCACAGCTTGGCCAGCAAAAAGCCGCACTGGCCGCCGGCCAGGCAAAGCTCGACGCCGGGACCAGGGAACTGGAGGCAGGTGACGCGAAGCTGGCACTCGCCAAGCGCCAGCTGGAAGCGTCGCACGGAATGCGCTTCGTCTCCGAGGACGGCAAGGCGGCCATTGCGCAGGTCCAGTTCAGGACCTCCATCAACGGGCTGGACCCCGGGGTGCGCCAGGAAGTCCAGGACATCCTGCAGGAAGTCTCCTCCGCAGGTGTCACAGCGCTGCCGAGCAAGGAGATCAGCGAGGACGTCTCCGAGATCTTCGGCGTGGCCGAGATCATCGGCATCGCCGTGGCGGCGCTGGTACTGATCATCATGCTCGGCACCCTGGTCGCCGCCGGGCTGCCGCTGCTGATGGCCATTATCGGCGTAGCGGTCGGCGTCGGCGGCACCATGGCCCTCAGCAGTGTCATCGACATGAGTTCAATCTCGCCGATGCTCGCCCTCATGCTGGGCCTCGCCGTCGGCATTGACTACTCGCTGTTCATCGTCAACCGCCACCGCGGGCAGCTGCTGGCGGGCATGGACGCCGAGGAGTCCGTGGCCCGCGCCACCGGAACCTCCGGCAATGCCGTGCTCTTTGCCGGCCTGACAGTCATCATCGCCCTCGCGGCGCTGGTTGTCCCCGGGCTTCCGTTCCTGGGGGTGATGGGCGTGTCCGCGGCCGGGACCGTCGCGGTCGCCGTCCTCGTCGCCCTGACGCTGACCCCGGCCATCCTCTCGTTCATTGGCAGGAAGCTGATCTCCAGGCGGGCCTGGGCCAAGGCCGCGCAGCACAATGCCGACCCCAACGCTGAGGCCGAGGACCACGCCAGGGACGAACACCGCAGCAGCCACGGCTGGGGCGGACTGGTCACCAGGCACCCGGTTCTGGCCATGCTGGCAGGGGTCCTGGCGCTGGGCATCGTGGCACTGCCCGCTGCCCAGCTGCGGCTTGCACTGCCCGACGGCGGCTCCGAACCCGTCGATTCCCAGGCCTTCAAAGCCTATGACGCCACCAAGCGCAGCTTTGGCGAGGGCATGACCGGGCCGATCATCGTGGTGGGCGATCTCCCGGACGGCCTGAGCGAAGCGGAAGCAACGGCCAAGCAGCTGGACGTCGCGGACATCCTGCGCAAGACGGAGAACGTCACGGCGGCCATTCCGGTGGCGCTGAGCGAGGACCGCGGGACGGCGGTGTTCCAGGTCATCCCGAAGGAGGGACCGGCCAGCGCCAGCACCGTGGACGTGGTCTCCGACATCCGTGCCGAGAGGGCCGAAATCCAGGACTCCACCGGCGTCAGCATCGGCCACACCGGCCAGACCGCAGGCAACGTCGACGTTTCCACCAAGCTGGGCGACGCACTGCCGTCCTACCTGGCCATCGTCGTGGGGCTCTCGCTGATCCTGCTGCTGCTGGTGTTCCGCTCGATCGTGGTGCCGCTGCTGGCAACCGGCGGGTTCCTGCTGTCGCTTGCGGCCGCGTTCGGTGCCGTGGTGGCGGTCTACCAGTGGGGCTGGCTGGGCTCGGTGTTCGGTGTCGACAACCCCGGAGCCGTGCTGAGCTTCCTGCCGATCATCCTGATCGGCGTCCTGTTCGGGCTGGCCATGGACTACCAGGTGTTCATCGCCTCGGGCATGCGTGAGTCCTTCATGCACGGCGAGTCCGCCAAGCACGCAGTCCGGTCCGGCTTCAGCCACGCCTCGGCCGTGGTCACCGCCGCCGCCATCATCATGGTCAGTGTCTTCGCGGGCTTCATCTTCTCGCACCTGAACATGGTCCGGCCGCTCGGCTTCGCGATGGCCTTCGGCGTGCTGGTTGACGCCTTCGTGGTGCGCATGACGATCGTCCCGGCAGTCATGTACCTCCTCGGTGATAAGGCCTGGTGGCTGCCGCGCTGGCTGGACCGCATCCTGCCGGACGTGGACGTGGAAGGCGCGAAGCTCGGCAAGAAAAGCACGACGGCGAGTGTCACCTCTGCGGCCGAACCCGCCAAAGTCCCTGCCGGCTGACGGCCGTTACCGCTGAGGTCACCAGACTCAGAGCAACGAAAGGGAGTGGACGGCCGCCCTCCGATCATCTGGATCAGAGGGCGGCTTCCGCTTTATCTGGTTCCTACCCAGTCTGTAATCCAGTCCGACACGAGCTCCGCTACTTAGCGGAGAGTCTTAGGCAGCAAGCGAACCCTCAGCAGAGGCTTCCCTCCGCCCCCGCATGCGCACCTTCGCATGGCGCCGGAGTTCACGCCTGCACCGGCAGGCTTCCGCGTTCGACGCGTCACGCTCCCTCCCCGGGAGGGGTGGCGCGGTGGAGTGGTAGGTGTGGCCGGTCGGAGTGCGGATTTCTATGGAGTGCCTCGGGCCGGATCTGGGCTGGGCTTTCCAGCCGGGCCCTTCTTTGGTGTGATTACACGCCTCGCACACGCCCGCGCCGTTGCCGAGGCTGGTGGGTCCATCGGCGTGCCACGGGACTATGTGGTCGAGGTGCCGGATGGGAGCGTCGCAGTAGGGCGTCCGGCAGGTGTCGTCACGGATTTGGATGAAGCGGCGCAACGGTGCCGGGAACAGCCGCCTCCGCGAATCCATGGCCACTAAATCACCCGACCCCGGCGCCGTGTACAGCCGGCGGACCCAGGCCTTGAACTCCTGATCTCCCTCGGCCTGTCCACTGATCACCAGCGTCCGCGCCCAGGCAGCCGGGACAACGCCGTAGCCGGCAATCCTGGCGGGCTCGGTGTCACCCTGAAAAAGGGTTCGGTCCGTCATGACGAGCTGGACATCCACACCGGAAATACCTCCCGGGGTACCGGTGGTCCACTCGACCAGGGTATCGGCGCTGATCTGCCCACGGCTACGCTGGTCCCCGCCGGCGCGGAGAGAATCGGCGTGCCGGGTCAACGCCGTGTATGCGGCGATGCCCTCGTGAACTGGCAGCAGCGCCGTCAGGTACACCATAGTGTCCGGGGCCGGCCGGATGCTCACCGTCCGCTCGGACGCCGCACGGCTCGCCCGCTGCGCGACGGAGCGAGAATCCCGCCGGATGGCCGCAGCCCTCACTGCGGCGACAACCGCCCGGGTTCCTGCACCCTTGAAGGTTCCCGTGTCTGCGGCGAGTTCCTCATCGGCGGCGGACCGGTCGGCGGCACTGAGGCATGCTGTTTCCCGGACGATCAGGGTGGCGCGCTCTTCATTCAACTGTCCGGTCTCCAGGGCGGCCAGAGTGCGCGGCATCTCGGTGACCAGGGCCCTCGCCATCCCCAGCAGGCGGCCGCCGCGGTGCGGCGACTCGCCCCGGGCAAGCGCAATCTGCGCCGCCGAGTCCATGCGGCATTCCTTTCCGCGGTCTTTGCCGAGGTCCTCGGCAGCCGGCATCCCAAGCCCAGCCTGCGGTCCAGTCACTGCCTGCTTTTGCCGCTGCCGGGCATCGAATGTGACAGCGATCCGGGCCTGGAGCCCCGCCACCGCGGACTTCAACTCTTCCAGGTCCCGCAATTGATCAATCAGTCCGGCATCATCGGCAATCATGCGGATACCGGCCAAGGACCTGATGAGGTCCCTGATTCCAACCTCATCCGTAACTTCAGCCGTCACCGGCTCCCGACTGCCTTCCATGGGCTAAGTCTGCCAAGGGGGTCCGACATTTTTAGCGAGCTCAAGGTGACGTACATGCCCGTGACCGCCGGCGGCACTTCTGAACGTATTACGCTGGAACAGTGACCCGCCTCATTCTTGCTTCCCAGTCCCCCGCCCGCACCAAGCTCCTGACTGAGGCCGGCATCGAACACCAGGT
This sequence comes from Arthrobacter sp. NPDC056727, assembly GCF_042790555.1. Classification (NCBI taxonomy): domain Bacteria; kingdom Bacillati; phylum Actinomycetota; class Actinomycetes; order Micrococcales; family Micrococcaceae; genus Arthrobacter; species Arthrobacter sp. NPDC056727. Next base: position 150,376 of record NZ_JBHTZA010000009.1, read on the forward strand.
CCTCGTGTCCGACGTCGACGAGGACGCCGTCCAGGAACGCTACGGCGTCACGGATCCGCACGACACCGCCCTCCTGTTGGCGCGTGCCAAGGCGGAGGCCGTCGCGTCGCTCCCGGAAGCCGACGGGGCGCTGGTGCTCGGCTGCGATTCGGTTTTTGAGTTCGACGGCGAATCGCACGGCAAGCCGTACACCGTGGACGTGGCCCGGCAGCGGATGCTGCGGATGAGCGGCAGCAGCGGGGTCCTGCACACCGGCCACTGGCTGGTGGACTGCCGCGACACGGACGACGACGGCGGCTCGGGCGCCACACTGGGCAGCGTCGCCTCCGCGGAGGTCCACTTCATGGACATGGAACTCGCCGAGATCGACGCCTACATTGCCACCGGTGAACCGCTCCACTGCGCCGGCTCCTTCACCATCGACGGTTTGGGCGGCGCTTTCATCCGGAAAGTCGACGGCGACCCGCACGCCGTAGTCGGTTTGTCGGTATCCACGCTTCGTTCCCTGCTGGCCCAGGCGAACGTGAGCATCACCGAGTTCTGGCAAGACCTGCCCGACTCGGCAAATCCCGGGGAGTTGTAGCTTCCCTACAAAGGCCGGGCCTCTTACACGCGGATTCCGCCAGTAATATCGGCGGAATCCTCAAAATCAGGCTAGGCTCCCTGAAGGAAAGAAGGAGACGCCTTGTCAGTAAAGCCGGAGCAGTCCGCAGGTCCAGTGCATTCAAAACTCACCAAGGTTCTGATCGCGAACCGCGGTGAAATCGCCGTCCGCATCATCCGTGCGGCCCGGGACGAGGGCATCGCCTCCGTCGCCGTCTACGCCGATCCGGACCGGGATGCCCTCCACGTCCGGCTCGCCGACGAAGCATACGCCCTGGGCGGCAACACGGCAGCCGAGTCCTACCTCGTGATGGACAAACTGATCGACGTGGCCCGCCAGTCCGGCGCTGATGCCATCCACCCCGGCTATGGCTTCCTCGCCGAGAACGCCGAGTTCGCGGCCAAGGTCATCGACGCCGGCATCACCTGGATCGGCCCCTCACCGGAAGCCATCTCCGCCCTCGGCGACAAGGTCCAGGCCCGCCACATCGCCGAGAAGGTGGGCGCCCCGCAGGTGCCCGGCACCGCCGACCCCGTTGAGTCCGCCGAGGAGATCCTCGAATTCGCGGACAAGTTCGGCCTGCCCGTGGCCATCAAGGCCGCCTTCGGCGGCGGCGGGCGCGGCATCAAGGTGGCCCGCACCCGCGAGGAAATCCCCGAACTCTTCGATTCCGCTGTCCGCGAGGCCACCGCAGCCTTCGGCCGCGGCGAATGCTTCATCGAGCGGTTCCTCGATGCCCCCCGCCACGTCGAGACGCAGTGCCTCGCCGACGCGCACGGCAACGTCGTCGTCGTCTCCACCCGCGACTGCTCACTCCAGCGCCGCAACCAGAAGCTCGTGGAGGAGGCCCCCGCCCCCTTCCTGACGGAGGAGCAGAACCGCCGCCTCTACGAGTCGTCCAAGGCCATCCTGAAGGAGGCCGGCTACCTGGGCGCCGGAACCTGCGAGTTCCTCGTCGGCCAGGACGGCACCATCTCCTTCCTCGAGGTGAACACCCGCCTGCAGGTGGAGCACTGCGTCTCCGAGGAAGTGACCGGCATCGACCTGGTCCGCGAGCAGTTCCGCCTGGCCCGCGGCGAAGAGCTGGGCTACGGCGACCCCGAGGTCCGCGGCCACTCCTTCGAGTTCCGCATCACCGGCGAGGATCCGGGCCGCAACTTCATGCCCGCACCGGGCACCATCAGCACCCTGAAGAACCCCACCGGGCCCGGCGTCCGCATCGACTCCGGCGTCGAAGAGGGCGACGTCATCAGCGGCAACTTCGACTCGATGCTGTCCAAGCTGATCGTCACCGGAGCGAACCGCCCGCAGGCCCTGCAGCGTGCCCGCCGCGCCCTCGAGGAGATGGTGGTGGAGGGCATCCCCACGGTCATCCCCTTCGACCTGGCCGTGGTCAGCCACCCGGCGTTCGCACCCGCCGAGGGACCGTTCGGCGTCCACACCCGCTGGATCGAGACCGAGTTCGTCAACGACCTTCCTGCGTGGACGCCCAACGGCGCCGCGCCGGAGGGTGAGGAAGCCGGCGAGCGCCGCACCGTGGTGGTGGAAGTGGGCGGCAAGCGCCTGGAGGTAGCCCTGCCGGCCAGCCTTGGCTTCAGCGGGAACGCGGCGGCCGGCGCGAAGCCCGCGAAGTCCAAGAAGCGCAGCCGCACCGGCGGCGCCACCGCCGCTGCCGGCGGCAACGCGCTGACCTCGCCCATGCAGGGAACCATCGTTAAGGTGGCCGTGGCCGACGGCGACGTCGTCGCCGAAGGTGATCTCGTCGTCGTACTTGAGGCGATGAAGATGGAACAGCCGCTCACCGCACACCGCGCCGGGACCATTACCGGGCTGTCCGCCGCGGCGGGCCAGACGGTCGCTGCCGGCGCCGTGATCGCGACGATCGAAGACTAAGTCACGGCTAAGCAGCAGCAACAGAGCATGAAAATGCCCGGTGTGAATCACACCGGGCATTTTCGTTTAAGCGGAAGGCTAAGGGTCAGGCCACGTTGTTCTCGTAGTCCGTGTCCCTGGTTTCCCGGGTGAGCCACAGCGCTATGAAGGTCAGCACCGCAGCCCCCGCCATGTAGACGCCGACGAGCCAGGTGCTGCCGCCGGCTGCCTGCCACAGGGCGATGGCGATGAACGACGCCGGGGCGGCTCCGATGACGCTGGACAGGTTGTACGCGACAGCCGAGCCGGTGTACCGCACGTTGGACGGGAACAGCTCCGGCAGGATCGCAGCCATCGGGCCGAAGGTGAGGCCCATCAGCGTGAAGCCGACAATGAGGCCGACGATTGCCGCGCCCGGGCCGGGGCCGAACATGGTGAACCACAGCGCGCCGAACACGAAGATGCCTGCGGTGACGCCCATGAGGAACTTGCGGCGGCCCCACTTCTCGGCCAGCGGGCCGGACACGAGGGTGAAGATGCCAAAGAAGACGACGCCGAGGATCAGCATCCAGAGGAAGTCACCGCGGGAAACGCCCAGGCCGGGAACGAAGTTGGCGATCTCGGCGGCGGACATCGGTTTGCCTGCCTTTTCGGCGGCGGCCTGCGCGGCCTCAACGGAGGCGGGCTTGGTGCCGTAGGTCAGGGTGAATGAGGTCATGATGTAGAACAGCACGTACGTAGCCAGCATGATGAAGGTGCCTGCCAGCACCGGGCGCCAGTGGCTCTTGAAGGTGGCGGCGAAGGGGACCTTGGCCACCTTGTCCTCCTTCAGGACCTTCTGGAAGGAGACACTTTCCACGAGCTTCAGCCGGACATAGAGTCCCACGATCACGAGGACGGCGCTGAGCAGGAACGGCACGCGCCAGCCCCAGGCGGTGAACTCCTCGGGAGTGAGGGCGGCGTTGAACCAGATGAAGAGCAGGTTGGCCAGGATGAAGCCGATGGGGGCGCCGAGCTGCGGGAACGTTCCGTAGACGGCGCGCTTGCCCTGGGGTGCGTTCTCGGTGGCCAGGAGCGCCGCGCCGGACCACTCACCGCCCAGCGCCAGGCCCTGGGCGAAGCGCAGCAGTACCAGCAGCAGCGGCGCAAGGACCGTCCAGCCGGCAACGGTGGCGGTGGGGAGCAGCCCGATGAAGAAAGTGGCCAGGCCCATCGTGAGCAGGGAGGCCACCAGGGTGCCCTTGCGGCCGAACTTGTCGCCGAAGTGCCCGAACAGGACCGAGCCGATGGGCCGGGCAATGAACGCGACGCCGAAGATGGCGAAGGAGCTCAGGAGGGCGTTGATTTCGGTGGCTTGCGGGAAGAACAGCTTCGGGAAAACCAGCACCGATGCGGTGGCGTAGATGTAGAAGTCGTAGAACTCGATCGTTGTTCCGATGAGGCTGGCAAAGATCACTTTGCCCTTGGAGTTCACCGGTTTGGCGGTGCCATGTTCCGTTGATGTTGCAGGCGATGACATGTGGGGACGCTTTCATGAGAACCGGGCGGGACTCCGCGCGGAAGCCCCTCCAAACATAGGGATAAGACAGAGTTCTATCTTAGTTCCCGCCGTCCACGTAACGGACAAGCGGTCCAGAATACGGACTTTTCTGGTTGTCTCACCATGAGGTCGTCCAGCAAGCCTAACGCCGCCCGAGGCGGGCTGATAGGCAAATGTCACAGCACGTTAACAAAGGGCGACCGTCTGCGAAACGCGCCATCCCTACCTTGGAAGGACAACATTCCCCCAAGGAGGTATACCGTGACTGCTGACCGCACCGCAGACGCCGGAACCCACAATTCCCTCGATCTTGCCGCCGCCACCACTGCCGATGCACCCGCCCTTGAAGAGCGTCCCGGACGCTGGATCGCCAACTGGGACGCCGAGAACAAGCACCAGTGGGACTCCCAGGGCCGCTCCATCGCCCGCCGCAACCTCAACTGGTCCATCTTCGCCGAATTCCTCGGCTTCGTCGTCTGGCAGCTGTGGTCCATCGTCGTGGTCCAGCTCCCCGCCGCCGGGTTCACGTTCAGCACCTCCGAAATCTTCTGGCTCATCTCCATGCCGAGCCTCGTCGGAGCCACGCTGCGCATTCCGTACACGTTCATGGTCCCGCGCTTCGGCGGCCGGAACTGGACCATCGTCTCCGCCCTGCTGCTGCTGATCCCCACGATCGGCCTGGCCCTGTGCGTCTCCAATCCGGAAACCCCGTTCGGCGCCATGCTGTTTGTGGCCGCCCTCGCAGGCTTCGGCGGCGGCAACTTCGCCAGCTCCATGGCCAACATCACGTTCTTCTACCCCGCACGGGAAAAGGGCTGGGCCCTGGGCTTGAACGCCGCCGGCGGTAACCTCGGCGCAGCCGTGGCACAGCTCGCCGTCCCCATTGCCATCACGCTGCTGGCCGCCGGCACCGTCAACCTCCCCATGGCCGGCCTCATGTGGGTTCCGCTGATCCTGCTGGCAGCCTTCGGAGCCTACAAGTACATGAACAACCTCACGAGCGCCAAGGGCGACGTGGCCGGATCCCTGGCAGCCATCAAGGAACCCCACCTGTGGGTCATGGCGCTGCTCTACATCGGAACGTTTGGCTCCTTCATCGGCTTCGCCGGCGTTTTCCCGAAGCTCATCAAGGACTACTTCCCGGCGTTCTCCTCAATCCACGTCGGCGCGGTGGCTCTCTCCCTGGCCTTCCTCGGCCCGCTGGTCGGTTCGCTGGCCCGCCCCTACGGCGGCCGCATGGCTGACCGCATGGGCGGGGCCCGGATGACCGTAACGGCCTTTGCCTCGATGGCCGTTATCACGCTGACCATGATCTGGACCCTGCCGCTGAAGAACTTCTGGCTCTTCCTGGTCCTGTTCCTGATGCTGTTCACGGCCAGCGGCTTCGGAAACGGCGCCACCTACCGCATGATCCCGGTCATCTTTGCAACGTCCAGCCGCGCGGCCCGCTCCGGAGCCAGCTCGGTGCAGACCCAGCGCCTTGCGTCCTCGGCCCTCGGCCTGATCTCCGCCATCGGCGCTTACGGCGGGTTCGTCATCCCGCAGGTGCTCAACGCCTCCAACACCGCCAGCGGCTCCTACACCCCGGCTTTCTACGGCTTCGTCGGAGCGTACGCCCTGATGCTCACCGTCTGCTGGTTCTTCTACATCCGCAACGCCAACCGAAACGCGATGGGACACGTCTAACATGACCAAAAGCGCCGACACGCACTGCCCTTACTGCGCTTTGCAGTGCGCCATGACGCTCAAGTCCCCTGCGGCCCAGGCCGCAACGGGCCTGGCCCCGGCTGTCCAGCCGGGGCCAGGCCCCGTGCCCGCCCCGCCGGCACAGACCGGGGCAGCCCTGAACGGGCCCGCCCTCAAGGTCAGCGGACGGGACTTCCCCACCAACCGCGGCGGCCTCTGCCGCAAGGGATGGACGTCCGCCTCGCTCCTGCAGCACCCCGGACGCGTCACCGAACCCATGTTCAAAGGGCCCGACGGCGTCTTCCGCCCCATCTCCTGGGACGAGGCCCTGGGCCGCGTCACCGCCGCCGTCAAGGATGCCCGTGCCAGATACGGCGCGGACTCCGTCGGCGTTTTCGGCGGCGGCGGCCTCACCAATGAAAAGGCGTACCAGCTGGGCAAATTCGCCCGCCTCGCGCTGGGCACCTCGCGGATCGACTACAACGGCCGGTTCTGCATGTCGTCCGCCGCGGCCGCCGGCATGCGCGCCTTCGGCCTGGACCGCGGGCTGCCGTTCCCGCTGGAGGCGCTGGATACGGCCAGCACCATCCTGATGCTCGGCTCCAACGTCGCCGAGACCATGCCGCCCTTCGTCCAGCACCTGCAGGGCGTCCGCGACGCCGGCGGCCTCATCGTGGTGGACCCGCGGCGCTCCGCCACCGCTGCGTTTACCTCCGACGGCGGCGGCATCCACCTGCAGCCCCTTCCCGGCACGGACCTCACCCTTCTGCTGGGCCTCTCCCACGTGGTGATCCACGAAGGCCTCCTCGACGACGAGTACATCCAGGCACGCACCGCCGGCTTCGACGGGGTGGTCCGGTCCGTCAACGCCTACTGGCCCGAACGGGTCCAGTCCGTCACCGGCGTACCCGCCGAGCTGATCCGCGAGACGGCCCGCCGGCTGGCCGGCGGAGCACGCCGCGGCGGCAGCTACATCCTGACCGGACGCGGCGTTGAGCAGCACGTGGACGGCACGGACACCGCCACGGCGGCCATCAACCTGAGCCTCCTGCTGGGCCTGCCCGGCAGCGCCCGCAGCGGCTACGGCACGCTCACCGGCCAGGGCAACGGCCAGGGCGGCCGGGAGCACGGCCAGAAGGCCGACCAGCTGCCCGGCTACCGCAAGATCACCGATCCCGCCGCACGCGCGCACATGGCGAAGGTCTGGGACGTTCCCGAGTCGCTCATTCCGGGCCCCGGCCTGCCGGCCGTGCAGCTGCTCAAGTCACTGGGGCAGCCCGACGGCGTCCGGTGCCTTTTTGTGCACGCCTCCAACATCGCCGTCGCGTCGCCGGATGCCAATGCCGTCATCCGCGGGCTCCGCAGCCTGGATTTCCTGGTGGTCTGCGACTTCTTCATGTCCGAGACCGCCGCCGAGGCCGACCTCGTCCTGCCGGTGCTGCAGTGGGCCGAGGAGGAAGGCACGCTGACCAACCTCGAAGGCCGCGTGCTCCGCCGCCGGCAGGCGATCCAGCCGCCCGCCGGCGCCCGCAGCGAGCTGTGGATCATGGCACGGCTGGCCGAGCTGCTTGACGCGCCGTCCACTTACAGCGACGACCCGGAGACGGTCTTCGAGGAACTGCGCCGGGCATCCGCCGGCGGGGCGGCCGACTACTCCGGCATCGACTACGCCATGCTCGACGGCGGTGCAGCCGCCTACTGGCCCTACCCCGCCGGCAGCACCGGCACCCCCCGCATGTTCCTGGACGCGTTCGCCCACCCGGACGGCAAGGCGGTCATGACCCCGGTGGCGCCCCGCCGCCGTCGTACTCCCACAGCCAACCCCGGCCGGGACATCACCTCCCCGGCCGCCAGGCCCATGACCCTCATCACCGGCCGGCTGCTGGAGCACTACCAGTCAGGCGCCCAGACGCGGCGGGTGGCCGAGCTCCTGGCATCGCAGCCCGAAGCCCGCATGCAGATCCATCCGGCCGCCGCCGCGGCCATGGGCATCACGGACGGTGCAGAGGTTTCGGTGGCCAATGAGCGCGGTGAAGTGGTCTGCCGTGCCGAGCTCAGCACCGCCATCCGCCCCGAGACCGTCTTCCTGCCGTTCCACTTTCCCGAACTGGAAAGCGCGAACCGGCTGACGGAGGCGGCCACGGATCCCATCTCGGGGATGCCCGAATTCAAGTTCAACAAGGTGTGGGTCCGGCTGGCAGCCGACACCCCGGTCAGCAGCGTTCTTCAGACATCGGAGGCCTCATGAGCGAGCAGATTGTAATTGTCGGATTCGGTCCGGTGGCCGCGCGGCTGGTCGACGAACTGATGCCGGCGCTGCGCGCCGGACAGGTGCGGCTGACGGTCATCGGCCAGGAAAGCGAGGCCGCCTATAACCGCGTGCTGGTGGCCGACCTTGGCGTGGGCCGCACCACCGCCGGGGCGCTGGCCCTCGCCGACGCGGCAGCACTGGTGGCCGGCGGCGTGGACGTCCGGCTGGGCGTGACGGTCAGGCGCGTGGACCGCGCACGGCAGTCTGTCATCCTTTCCGACGGCACGTCGGCACACTACGACCGCCTGGTCTTCGCCACCGGTTCCCGGCCCGTGATCCCCAACCTCACGGGGCTGAACCCGGACCCCGCCGCTCCCGTCCTCCCGCCGGGGGTCACCGCACTCCGCGACCTCCGCGACGCCGAGGTGCTCCGCACGGCCGTGGCAGGCCGCAAGCGCGTGGTGGTGCTGGGCGGCGGCGTGCTGGGGCTTGAGACGGCCCTCGCGGCCGCCGAGGAAGGCGCCACGGTCACGGTGGTGCACAACGGCCCCCACCCGCTGGGCCGCAACATCGACCGTGGCGGCGGCGCCGTCCTGGCCGCGAGCCTGCGCAGCTGCGGCGTCCGGGTGGCTGGAAACGCCCGTTCCACGGGCATCGAGCACAACGGCCCCGACGGCGGGTTCTCGGCCCTGCTGCTCGACGACGGATCGGCGATCGACGGCGACCTGCTGGTCCTCTCCTGCGGCGTCCGCCCGCGCATCGAGCTCGCCGAGGGCTGCGGCCTCTCCACCGGGACGGGCATCCTGGTGGACCACCGGCTGCGCGCCCACCACGAGCCGCACATCTTCGCCATCGGTGACTGCGCCGAGGTCCGCTGCCCGGATCCCGCCTGCATCGAATGCCGCACCGCGCGGGGACCGTCAGGCCTGGTGGGCCCCGGCTGGCGGCAGGCCGAATGGCTCGCCGAATACCTGCTGCTGCTGTCCGAGGGTGCCGCGGAGGACGCAGACTCACTGCCCCCGCTCCCCCAGGAAAAGCCCGGCGTGATCGTGCTGAAGGCCCGCGGCATGAACATGGCCGTGGCCGGGGACAACTCCGCGGAACCGTGGGATGAGGAAGTCCTGACAGCCGGCGCCGTCAACGGCCGCCCGCGCCTGCAGATCGCCCAGTGGGCCGACCCCGAGCACGGGCGCTACGTGAAGATGACCACCCGCGGCGGAGTGCTGGAGGGCCTGGTCAGCGTGGGCATGCCGCGAACCGCCGGAGAGCTGGTGCAGCTCTTCGAACGCGGCGCCGAACTGCCCGCTGACCGTTCCCTGCTCCTGCGCCTCGACGGACCCGACCAGCTGGCCGCCGGTCCTTCCAACGACCCCGAGAGCACCGTGTGCCGGTGCGCGGGCGTCAGCGGCGGCAAGATTGCCGAGGCTGTTGCAGGCGGCTGCTCCACCGTGGCGGAGGTTTCTGCCGCCACCCGTGCGGGCACCGGCTGCGGCGGCTGCCACGAGGACATCAAGGGACTGATCGAGAAGCATTTTCAGGGAGCCGCCGCCTGAGGTTGCTGCCGCTTGACGGGGTCCGGGACGTGGCCCTGGGCTGCCGCGTCACACAAATCGGGCATGCCGCCCCTGGCCGGTAGCATCGGGATCATGAATGCCGACGAAGACGACGACATCACCGAAGAACTGCTGGCCGACGCCGAAAAGCTCACCGGGCTGAGCCTTGAGCTGCTGGGTCTGGACCCGCACCCCGACGACATGACCGCCGAGCAGCGGCTCCAGTTCGCCCCCGAGGATCTGGCCGAGATGGGGGTCGAGGATCCAGAAGAGCGGGAGCGGTCCGCGCGGCAGACCCGGCTGCTGGCGGGCCTGCTGTGGAATTCGTCCAGCATCCTCATTGACCAGTTGTTCCGCGACCTTGGCACCCTGCACGAACTGGAAACGGTCACCCCCGGGGCCATCGCCGGAACGTCGGTGCTGTCCTCGCTGCCCCCGCAGTTCGCTTCCAGCTATGACGCAAAGTTCACGCAGCGGTTCATCGTGGTGGCATCGGACGTCACCGCGTCCCTGGCCCGCGGCTGGACCGCCCCCGGCTGCCTTGCAGGCGAACTCGCGGTCCATTGCCTGCTGGACCAGGCCCGGATCACTGAGGACATCTACGAGCTTGACCTCCCCGACGACTGGCGGGCCATCGTTGAGGAAGTCCTGCTGGAAGACGCCGACTCGGAGACCCTGTACGCAGAAGGTACGGGCGACGCGGACAGCGGAAAACTGGACGTCCGGCACTGGTTCGAGCCCTTCGCGCCCGGCGACGCCGTTCCCCCGTACGCCTGCTCCTAAGCCGCCGGACGTCTGCCGCAGGGATCAACGGCGGCTACTTGGCCCCGCGGCCAGCTTCCGTGGCCGTGATGTTGAAGGACCCGTCCAGCTTCACCGTTGCCCGCGAGCCGTCCGCCTTCGTGATGTGGGCTTCGTAGACCGCACCCTCGGCGTCGGTTTCCACCCGGTGGACCGTCGCGCCGGGGTTGGCCGCCAGCACCGCGTTCTTCACGCGGGTGGCGGTGCTTCCGGTCAGCTGCTGCTCGGTAATCCCGTTGGCCTGGTGGGCGCCGTTCGCTGAGTCTGTGCCGGACTGGCTTCCCGCGCTGGTGGACGAGGCAATGAGGGGATAACCCATGGCGAGGTAGGCGCCGCCGCCGACGAGCGCCGCGACGAGGGCAGTGTTGATTGCGGCTTTCTGAACAGAGGTTTTTTGAACGGTGATCATGGCATGCTCCTGGCTTCCGCGGTCCGACCGTTCGGAAGAAAATCTCCGCATAGCAGACCGCTGGTGGGTCGGTCTGTCGGAAGCCCGGTGCCGCCAATCCCGGGGATCGACAGTTCGAATTTTACCCAGCCCTGAAGGTGCCGCCTAGGAGAAGCGTGCCATTCACAGGAAGCGGTCGCCGCCTACATGTGGACGTGCAGGCGGCGGGCAGCCTCGGAAATGGAGCCGCTCAGCGACGGGTACACAGTGAAGGTGCTGGCGACGTCGTCGACGTGAAGTTTCTGCTTCACCGCGAGGGAGATGGCGAAAATCAGCTCCGACGCGTTGGCGCCCACCACCACGCCGCCGATCACGGTGCCCGATCCCTTGCGGGCGAAGATCTTGACGAAGCCGTCCTTGACGTTGCGCATCTTGGCACGGGCGTTGCTCTGCAGGGAAAGCTTGATGATGTCGCCCTGGTACTTGCCCGACTCGATCTCCGCTTCGGACACGCCCACCGAGGCGATTTCGGGCGACGTGAAGATGTTGGACGCCACCTGGTGCAGCTTGATGGGAGTCACCTGGTCGCCCAGGAAGTGGGCGATCGCGATCCGGCCCTGCATGGCGGCGACGGAGGCGAGCGCCAGGACACCGGTGCAGTCACCGGCAGCGTAGATGTTCGGGGCGGTGGTGCGGGAGACGCCGTCCACCTTGATGTGGCCGCTTTCGGTCAGCGCCACGCCGGCTTCCTCCAGGCCGATGCCCGCGGTGTTGGGAATGGAGCCCACGCACACCAGGCAGTGGCTGCCGGTGACCTTGGAGCCGTCACCGAGGGTGACCACCACGCCGTCGTCGGTCCGTTCCACCGTCTCGGCGCGCGAACGGGACAGCACCCGCACGCCGCGGCGTTCGAAGACGTCCTCCAGCACCTCGGCGGCGTCGGTGTCGGACCCCGGAAGCACGCGGTCGCGGCTGGAGATCAGGGTGACCTTGGAGCCGAGGCCGTTGTAGGCGGAGGCGAACTCGGCGCCGGTCACGCCGGAGCCCACCACGATCAGTTCCTCCGGCAGTTCGTCCAGGTTGTAGATCTGCGCCCAGTTCAGGATCCGCTCGCCGTCCGGCCGTGCCGTGGGCAGCTCCCGCGGGTGCGCCCCGACGGTCAGCAGGATGGCGTCAGCCTCGACGGTTTCGGTGCCGTCTGCGGTCAGGACTTCGATGGTGTGGTTGTCCACGAGCTTCCCGGAGCCGTTCAGGATCCGGACGTTCTGGTGCTCCAGGCCGGTCTGGATGTCGAGGGACTGCTGGCGGGCGAGGCCGAGCAGGCGGTCGTTGATGTGCTTGAGGTCGGCGCGCATGACGGGAACGAAGTCCCCGCCGTCGACGTCGAACTTGACCCCCAGCTCTCCGGCACCACTGACGCGGGTCATCAGGTCCGACGTCGCGATCAGCGTCTTGGACGGCACGACGTCGGTCAGCACCGCTGAGCCGCCGAGGCCGGCGCGCTCGATGATGGTGACAACGGCTCCCAGCGAGGCGGCCACCATGGCGGCTTCATAACCACCCGGACCTCCGCCGAGAATTGCGATTCGGGGGGCGCTGAAATCAGGATGCATAGTCACAATCGACCATTGTCCCGCATCCTGCGCCGGACCACCAACCGCCAGAGGGCGGCCGTGGCGCCCGCCAGGGCGCGTTTCTGCTGCCCGGGCCGGGCCGGGCACGGTAGCTTGGACCGGGTGAGCACAACAGAATTCCTGAACACGGATCCCTTCGAAGCAGCCCGCACGGCCGCGGACTACATCGCGGCGGAGACCGGCGTCGAGGCGCACGACACCGCCCTGGTCCTGGGCTCAGGCTGGGCTGAGGCCGCCGACCTCATCGGCGAGACCACCGCGACGCTGGCGGCGTCGGAGGTCCCCGGCTTTTCCGCCCCGGCCGTAGCGGGGCACGTGGGCACGATCCGTTCCGTGCTCACCCGGGAAGGCAAACGCGCCCTGGTGCTCGGCGCCCGCACCCACTACTACGAAGGCAAAGGCGTCCGGGCCGTGGTGCACGGCGTCCGCACTGCGGCCGCCGCCGGCTGCAGGACGCTTGTGGTCACCAACGGCTGCGGGGGTCTCAATGAGGACTGGGCACCCGGCACCCCCGTGCTCATCAAAGATCACATAAACCTCACCGCGACGTCCCCGCTCGAGGGCGCCACCTTCGTGGACCTGACAGATCTGTACTCGTCGCGGATCCGGAACCTGGCCCGCGAGGTGGACCCGTCGCTGAATGAAGGTGTCTACGCCCAGTTCACCGGCCCGCACTACGAGACGCCCGCCGAGGTGCAGTACGCCAAGCGGATCGGCGCCGACCTGGTGGGCATGTCGACGGCGCTGGAGGCCATCGCTGCCCGGCACGCCGGCATGGAGGTCTTCGGCATCTCGCTCGTCACCAACCTCGCGGCAGGCATCAGCCCCACGCCGCTGAGCCATGAGGAAGTGCTCGAAGCCGGACATGCGGCGGGGCCGCGCATCTCCAAGCTGCTGGCGGAAATCATCAGCCGGCTCTAGTTGTCATGCCCGGCCTTGGTTGGCCTGCCCCCACTAGTCCCGCCCGCCGTTTGGGGCGAGGAGCTGGGCCAGCGAGCTCGCGCGCGCATCGGGGAACCGCCGCTCAAGGGACTGGGCGATGCCTGCCACGGTCTGCCGCGCCAGTTCGGTCCGCCACGCCAGCTCCGCCTGGCGCATGGACTGCGAAATGACGCAGCTCCGGACGTAGTCCTCGTCCGCGTCGCCGCCGGGGCAGTTCCCCAGGATCCCGTCGCAGCGGAACGCCAGGTCCCGGCCTTCGATGGCCAGCACTACGTCCAGCACCGAGATCCGGTCAGGCCGGCGCGCCAGCTGAAACCCTCCCCTGGGGCCGGACACCGACTGCAGGACGCCGGCACGCACCAGGCTCTGCAGCTGCTTGTTGAGGTAGGCCGGGGGCAAATCATAGAGTTCGGCCAGCCGGCCGCTGCTGATGGATTCCCCGGCAGGTGCCCACGCCATGTTGACGCAGCAGTGAAGCGCCCACTCCACCCCCTGGTTCAACTTCACAACCCAGACGCTACGTGTCCAGAATTTTCGCTGTCAAGGAACGTTCCGGCCGCTGCCAAGCGGGGAGGTTATGACCGTTCCGCACCCCGGCCCGGCACCGCTCCGCCGCATTTTGACGATAGTTTGGTTTCCATGACGTCCTCCGAAGCCGATCTGCAGCTGCTCAACGACGCCCGCGCGTGGGCCGCCCAGGATCCCGATCCCCGGACCGCGGCCACGCTGACCGAACTCGTGAAACTCACCGAGGCCGGCACGCCCGCCGCCCGGCAGGACCTTGAAGACAGCTTCCGGGGAACGCTGCAGTTCGGAACGGCAGGCCTGCGCGCCGCGCTGGGGCCGGGGCCCAACCGGATGAACCGCGTCGTAGTCCGCCGCGCAGCGGCGGGCTTCGCCACTTTCCTGCTCCGCGCGGTGGCGGAGGCCGCGCCCGGAACACGGCCACGCGCCGTCGTCGGCTATGACGCCCGCTACAACTCCGACATTTTCGCGACGGAGACAGCGGCGGTATTCACCGCCGCCGGGATCGAGACGTTCCTGATGCCCGCCGCCCTGCCGACGCCGCTGCTGGCGTATGCGGTCCGGGCACTGGAGTGCGACGGCGGGGTGATGGTCACAGCCAGCCACAACCCGCCGCAGGACAACGGTTACAAGGTGTACCTCGGCCGGCACGCGGTGGAGGAAAGCGGCCGGGGTGCGCAGATCGTGGCGCCGTACGATGCACTCATCGCCGACGAGATCAGCAAGGTGGGCGACCTTGCCTCGATCCCGCTGGCCCAGGACGGCTGGACGGTCCTGGACGGCGGGATCGTCCAGGACTACGAGGCGGCCGCGGCGGGGCTGGCCGACCGCGGACTCTTCCCAGCCCGGGACCTGAAGATCGTCCTGACGCCGCTGCACGGCGTGGGCGGAACAACCGCCGTCTCCGTGCTCCGGGCAGCCGGGTTCACCGATGTGACACTGGTCAGCGAGCAGGCGGAGCCGGACCCGGACTTCCCCACCGTCAGTTTTCCCAACCCCGAGGAACCGGGCGCCCTGGACCTGGCGCTGGGGGCGGCGATGCAGGCAGACGCGGACATCGTCCTGGCCAACGACCCCGACGCCGACCGTGCCGCGGTGGCCGCGAAGGACCCGGACACGGGTGCGTGGCGGATGCTGCGCGGCGATGAGGTGGGCGCCCTGCTGGGGGCGCATGTGGTGGCGCGGCTGGCAGCGTCCGGAGCGGAAGCGGACGGCGTGTTCGCCAATTCGGTTGTTTCGTCGCGGCTGTTGTCCCGCATCGCCGCGGCCGCGGGGTACGCGCATGAGGAAACGCTGACCGGGTTCAAGTGGATCTCCCGGGTGCCCGGCCTCGTCTACGGCTATGAGGAGGCGCTGGGCTACTGTGTTGCGCCGGACCGGGTCCGCGACAAGGACGGGTTGTCGGCTGCTGTGCTCATCGCGGAACTCGCGGCCGCAGCCAAGGCCGAGGGCAAAACGATCTTCGACACCTTGGACGAGCTGTACCTGGTCCACGGGCTCCACGCGAGTGACCAGCTGAACATCCGCGTCGGGGACCTCGGTCTGCTGGATGCCATGATGAACCGGCTGCGCGTGAACCCGCCCGAATCGTTCGGCGGTTCGGCCGTGGAGTCATTCGTGGATCTGGCCGAAGGCAGCGACCAGCTGCCTCCGACCGACGGGCTGCTGTATGTGACCCGTGACCTCAGCCGCGTGATCATCCGGCCGAGCGGCACGGAGCCCAAACTCAAGTGCTACCTGGAGGTCATCCGGAGCGTCGGGTCCGCAGCCGAGCTGCCCGAAGCCCGGCTGGCGGCCAGGGCCGCGCTGGACCAGGTGCTTACCGACGTGCGGGAAGCCCTGGGGCTTTAGACGCAGGCCTTTAGAGCTCGACCTCGATGACGCCGTCGACGATGCGCGTGGCGAACGTGGCAAGGCGCAGTTGCCCGTTGCCGAAGCACTCGCCCGTCTCCAGGTCGTAGACCTCCTTGTGCAGCGGCGAGGCGATGGTGGGCCGGATGCCTCGTGAGCCGAGGATGCCCCGTGCCATGACGAACGCGCCGGTGGCGGGGTCCTCCTGGGCTACGGCGAAAACCTCACCGGGGGCCGTGCGGAACAGGGCCACCTGCCGGCCGGCCACGAGTGCCGCCTCGCCCCAGGCCAGTTCCAGGTCCTCCACCGCGCAGACGCGGTGCCAGCCTGCGTACCCGGTGGCGAGATCCTCAAGTTCCAGTGTTGCCGTCATGTCCGGCTCCTCTCCCTTTTTGCGTGCTTTCCGGCGGCGGGCCGGTCCTGCGAGGCGTGTCATTGTGCCTGCTGTAGCCGCCGCTGCGGCCGTATACCCAAGCTAGGGCGGAGGTGTTTCGACGGGGTGCAGTCAATGTGTCGGGTACGTAAAAGACAACTCACATGGCCCGAAACAAGCCCGTGATGCAGAAGTTAAGATCACGAAACAAATGGGAAACTGAAGCGAAACTGCGCCTCCCTAGGCTGAATGCACAAGCTGCAGAGCACCGTCTGCGGCCCAGCGAAAGGCCCACAGTGACCGAACAGACTTCAACCTCATCGACTCCGCGCCGCATTGTGGTCGCCGGCGGCGGCCCTGCAGCCCACCGTTTTGCCGATGCCATGCATGCCCGCGGCCTCGAAGGCTGGCAGGTAACTGTTCTGACCGAGGAAGCCCACCTGCCCTATGACCGCGTTGCCCTCAGCAAGGCCCTCACGGACAGCACCGTTGACCTGACGCTGGGTACGGCTTCCATGTGGGACCACGAATCCCTCACCCTGCAGACCGGCGAGCGCGTGGTGAACATCGACACCGCGGCCAAGTCCGTCGAAACCGCCGCCGGCAACACCTACGAATACGACGAACTGGTGGTTGCCACCGGTTCCGACGCCGCCCGGCTCCCGCTGCCGGGCGCCGAGCGGGTGCACGTCTACCGCACGCTCGAAGATGTCTGGGCCATCAACCAGTCCATCGCCGAGCTCACCGAAAAGCTCGGCCGCAAGGTCAACGCGGTCACCATCGGCGGCGGCCTCCTGGGCCTCGAATCCGCTGCCGGCACCGAACAGCTCGGCGCCACGCCCGTCGTCATCAACGGCGCCCCCTGGCTCATGAACACCCAGCTCGACGAAGGCGCCGGGCAGGCGCTGGGCCGCCTCATCGAGGCCAAGGGATTCGAAGTCCACGGCGGTGTGTTCCCGTCCGAAATCCAGGCGGACGACGACGGCCAGGTCACCGGCGTGCTGATGGCCGACGGCCGCACCATCCCGGCCGACATCGTCATTGTGGCGATCGGCGTCAAGCCGCGCGACGAGCTCTTCCGCGCTGCCGAAGGCGAAGAGTCCCTGTTTGACCTTGGCCCCCGCGGCGGTGTGGTCATCAACGATTACTGCGCCACCCAGGTGCCCGGCATCTGGGCCATCGGTGAGGTCGCGAACTTCGAAGGCATGTGCCTGGGCCTGGTGGCCCCGGCCAATACCATGGCCGAAATCGTGGCCGACCGCCTGCACGGCGGAGACGCCACCTTCCCCGGCTTCGACACCGCCACCAAGCTGAAGCTCTCCGGCGTGGACGTGGCCAGCTTCGGGGACGCCTTTGCCCGGACCGAGCACGCCCTGGAAATCGTCTACGCGGACCCCGCCCGCGGCGTCTACCAGAAGATCGTCACCACCGATGATGCAAAGACCCTCCTGGGCGGCATCTTCGTCGGCGATGCCTCACCGTACATGAGCCTTCGCCCGCTCCTGGGCCGCGAGCTTCCAGCCGAGCCCGGCGCGTTCCTCAGCGCTGCAGGCGGCGGGGAAGCCCCCGAGACCGAGCTGCCGGACGACGCCATCCTCTGCTCGTGCAACAACGTCACCGCGGGAACCATCCGCGACGCCGTTAATGCCTGCGGCGCGTGCGACGGGAACGCCCCCGTCCAGGAACTCGGCGAACTCAAGGGCTGCACCCGTGCCGGAACCAGCTGTGGTTCCTGCGTGCCGATGCTGAAGAAGCTGCTGGAAACCGAACTGACCAAGTCCGGCGTCGAGGTTTCCAAGGCCCTGTGCGAGCACATCGAACTGTCCCGCCAAGAACTGTTTGACGCCATCCGCGTCCTGGAACTGACCTCCTTCGAGGAGATCATGGCCAAGTACGGCACCGGCGCCGGCTGCGACATCTGCAAGCCGACCATCGGCAACATCCTGGCCAGCCAGAACAGCGCTTACGTCCTCGACGCCGGCCGCGGCACGCTGCAGGACACCAACGACCGCGCGCTGGCCAACATGCAGAAGGACGGCACCTACTCGGTGGTCCCGCGCATCGCCGGCGGCGAGATCACCCCGAAGAAGCTCGGCGTGATTGCCGCCGTGGCCGAAAAGTACAACCTGTACACCAAGATCACCGGCGGCCAGCGCATCGACATGTTCGGTGCCCGGCTGGAGCAGCTGCCCGAAATCTGGAAGGAGCTGGTGGACGCCGGCTTCGAATCCGGCCAGGCCTACGGCAAGAGCCTGCGCACGGTGAAGTCCTGCGTCGGTTCCACCTGGTGCCGCTTCGGCGTCCAGGACTCGGTGGCCATGGCCATCCAGCTGGAGCTCCGCTACCGTGGCCTCCGCAGCCCGCATAAGCTCAAGATGGGCGTCTCCGGCTGTGCCCGTGAGTGCGCCGAGGCCCGCGGCAAGGACGTCGGCGTCATCGCCACCGCCGACGGCTGGAACCTGTACGTCGGCGGCAACGGCGGTGCCACCCCGGCCCACGCCCAGCTGCTGGCCAAGGACCTCGACGACGAGACCCTGATCAAGTACATCGACCGCTACTTCATGTACTACATCCGCACCGCCGACAGGCTGCAGCGCACCGCCCGCTGGCAGGAGGAGCTCGACGGCGGCATCAAGCACGTCGAGGACGTCGTGGTGCATGACACCCTGGGCATCGCCGAGGACCTCGAGGCCGCCATGGCCAAGCACGTCGACACCTACATCGACGAGTGGGCCGACACCCTGAAGGACCCCGAGCGCCTGCGCCGTTTCCGCTCCTTCGTCAATGCCCCCGACCAGAAGGACGATTCCATCACCTTCGTCCCGGACGAGCGCGGCCAGATGCGCCCCGCCACGGCTGAGGAAAAAGGCAAGGTGCTGATCGGGGCCTCCATCCCGGTAAGGCCCTCCTCCCCGGAACTGCTGGACACGAACGAGGTATAGGCATGCAGCTCAGCATTGATCTCACCGGCCGCGAAGTCCTGGTCACCGGCTCGGAGTTCGCCGCCCGCCAGGCCGTCCGCCGCTACGAGGCAGCCGGCGCCGTCATCTCCCGCCTCAGCACGCCGCAGGGTGCCGGACACGACGGTCCGCTGCCCGAGCGCCCGTTCCTCGTCGCGGCGGTCGACGACGGCCAGCCCGGCTGGGAGCCGCTGCTGGACCGCTGCCGCGCCGCCGGCATTCCGGTGGCGGCCGAACCGGCCGCCGGCCGGGCCGGACACGTCACCCTGGTCGGCGGCGGCCCGGGCACGGGCGAGCTGCTGACGGTGGCGGCCGTCAAGGCCCTGCGGGATGCCGACGTCGTCTTCTACGACCGGCTGGCCCCGTACCAGGAACTGGCGTCCCTCACTTCTGCCGAACTGGTCGACGTCGGAAAGCGCCCGGGACACCACAAGGTGAGCCAGGGCGACATCGAGAAGCTCATGGTCGCTTCCGCACTGGAAGGCAATAACGTGGTCCGCCTCAAGGGCGGCGACCCGTACGTCTTCGGCCGCGGTGGCGAGGAAGTTGCCTCCTGCGTTGCCGCGGGCGTTCCGGTCCGCGTCATTTCCGGCGTGACCAGCGCCATTTCCGTTCCGGCTGCCGCCGGCATCCCCGTGACGCACCGTGAAGTCAGCCACATGTTCACCGTGGTGTCCGGCCACGCGCCGCTCACGGAGAAGGAACTGACGCACCTGGCCGGCCTCGGCGGGACCATCGTGGTGCTGATGGGCATCGGCACGCTGCACCACCTCGCCGCGGGCCTCCGCCGCGCCGGGATGCGCACCGACATGCCCATGGCCGTGGTGGAGCGCGGCTACCGGCCGGGCCAGAAGACCACCATCGCGGAACTGGGCACCATCGCCACGGCCGCCGCCGGCTGCAGCAACCCCGCCGTCCTGGTGATCGGCGAGGTGGTGCGGGTGGCTGAGGCCAACCGAGGGCATGCCGAGGCCGAGGCGGAACTCGACCGTCTGGCGGCCTCGCTGCTGGGTTCGTGATAGGCATGAACACGATGAATGCACTCGCCCCCACTGAAGCACCCCCTGCCGAGACCGCGGTCACAGAGACAGCTCCGGACGCAGCCACCGAGGCCCCGCTGGAGGGCTTCCGGATCGGCGTGACGTCGCACCGCCGTTCGCGTGACCTCATCGAGGCGCTGGAACGCCGCGGCGCCGAGGTCCTGCACGCCCCGGCGCTGAAGATCGCCCCGGTGAACGAGGACATCAGCCTCATCGAGGACACCAAGGCGATCATCGCGGCCAAGCCCGATCTGTGCATCGCCACCACCGCGTACGGCATGCGCCGCTGGTGCGAGGCGGCGGACGCCTCGGGGATCGGCGAGGAGCTGCTGGAAACCCTGGGTGCCTGCCGGATGTTCGTCCGCGGACCCAAGGCCCGCGGTGCCGTGCGCGCCGCCGGCCTGGCCGACGTCGGAATCAGCAGCGACGAGACCACGGCGACGCTCGTGGACATGCTCCTGGCCGAGGGCGTGCGCGGCAAGACCGTGGCCGTGCAGCTGCATGGCTATACGGACGTCCGCCAGCTGGAACGGCTGCGGATGTCCGGCGCCACCGTCCTGACCGTCACGCCGTACCGCTGGGTGAAGCCCGATGGCGCTGACCGGCTCCCCCGCCTCATCGAGGCTGCCTGCAGCGGCAACCTGGACGTGCTCACCTTCACGAGCGCCCCGGCCGTGGACGCCATGTGGAGCACGGCGCACGAGATGGGACTGTACAAGCAGCTCGTGGAGAGCCTCAAGACCACGGTGACCACCGCCGTCGTCGGTCCGGTCACCGCGCAGCCGCTGCTGGACGCCGGCATCACGCCGCTGGTGCCCGAGCGGTTCCGGATGGGCGCGCTGATCCGCCTGGTGTGCGAGCACCTCGCGCTGAACCATGTGCGCCGCCTGGACACCCGCTCCGGAAACGTGGAACTGCGCGGCCGGTCGCTGCGCATTGACGGCGAACCGGTAGAGATCGCCCCGGCCCCGCTGCTGCTGCTCCGTGCGCTCCTCGGCGCCGGCGGCGCGGTCCTGTCCCGGGAGTCCCTCTCGGAGCTCCTGGAACTGCGCGGCTCGGTGCACGCGCTGGACATGACGGTCAGCCGGCTCCGCTCGTCCCTGCCGGACGGCAAGCTAGTGGAAACCGTGGTGAAGCGCGGCTACCGCATCCGCGTCTAGCGGCCGGTGTGATGCGAAATACAAAGGGAGTTTTTGTACAGATATCGCGCCCTAAACCACGTTTTGGGGCCATTATCTGTACAAAAACTCCCTTTTGTTGCCGGGCGGTAAAAAGCAGCGAACGGCCGGGGACAATTCCGCAACGGCAGGGAAACACCCGCGAAAAACACTCCCCTTAGGCTGGGTCCCATCAGCACAACAGGGCCCCTGACCGGCCCGCCTGGTGCAGCATTCGAAAGGGCCAGCACATGTCCGCTCCGGCACAGTTTCCGTCCACCGCCACCGCTTCCGCCAAAATCCTCATCGCCGGTGCAGGCCCCGCCGCCCGGGCCCTCGTGGCCCAGCTGGCCGCAGCCCGGTTCGCCGGCACCGTCACAGTCCTGAGCAGCCGGGACGACGCACCCGGGGACCTGCTGGAACTGGCCGCCCTGCCCTTCGTCTCCGTGCGTTTCGGCCAGCCCGCCAGCCACATCGACGCCGCGGCCCGGGTGGTCACCACCACCGACGGCATGGAGTTTGGCTACGACGAGCTGGTCATCGCCACCGGATCGGCCCCGGTGGACTCCCCTGTGGACGGCTCGGGCCGCTGCCTGAGCTACTCCACCATCGACGACGCCGACACGATCGGCCGCGCCGTCAAGGAAGTCACCCGGGTCCTCGGCCGCCGGCCGCTGGGCATCCTGGTGGGCACCGGTCCCGCAGCCGGCCAGGCCGAAGCCGTGCTCCGCGCCCGCGGCGTCCGGCCCGTCCGCACCACCGCCCGGCCCGCCGCCGTCGTGCCCACGCTTGCCGGCTCCGTGCTGCCGGCCGCCGGCGTCGTGTTCGAGGACGGCAGCCGGATGAACGGCGACCTCGTGGTCCTCGCCGAGGACCGCACGCCCCGCGACGGCCTGGCCGCCGCCGCCGGCGTGAAGACGGCGGCGTCCGGAGGGATCGTCGTCGGCCGTGACTTCCGCTCGTCCGTCCCGGGCATCTGGGCCATCGGGGATGCGGCAGCGTTCGACGGCGTGCGGCTGGGCCTGCTGGTGGCGTCAGGATCCGCTGCCGGCGCCTGCGCGGCCGAACTCATGGCGGCGCTTTCCGTGGGCCAGCTGGCCACGGCCGCGTAGCGCTCCTGCTGTGGCAGGATGGTTCGCAAGGACGCCGCACCCTGGGCCTACGGCCTGGAAAGGACCATCATGAGCCACGAAGCAAGCGCCCCCACGGGCACCGCGACAAGCCCCGCAGTATCCCCCGGCGAGCATGCCGGCGCGCCGGGCATCGCTTCGTTCATCGACCACACGCTGCTGAAGCCGGAGGCCAGCGAGGCGGACATCCTCAAGGTGTGCGCCGAGGCCGCCGAGTACAAATTCAAGTCGGTGTGCGTGAACCCGGTGTGGGTCAAGACGGTCAAGACCGCCCTCAAGGGAACCGGCGTGCTCACGTGTTCCGTGGTGGGTTTCCCGCTGGGCGCCACGCCCAGCGACGTGAAGGCGTTCGAAGCGCGCGGGGCGGTGCTGGACGGTGCCGATGAAGTGGACATGGTCATCGACATCGCCGCGGCCAGGGCCTCGGACAAAGGCGCGCTGGTGGACGATATCAGCGCCGTCGCCGAGGCCGTGCACGCCGGGGAGGCGATCCTCAAGGTCATCATCGAAACAGCCCTGCTCAGCGATGACCAGAAGGTCCTGGCGTGTGAAGCGGCCGTGGAGGCCGGCGCCGACTTCGTCAAGACCTCAACGGGCTTCAACGGCGGCGGCGCCACCGTGGAGGACGTCGCCCTTCTGCGGCGCACCGTAGGCCCGGACCTGGGCGTCAAGGCGTCGGGCGGCGTGCGGTCCCTCGAGGACGCACAGGCTATGATTGCTGCAGGTGCAACACGTATTGGCGCCAGCTCCGGTATTGCAATCGTCAAGGGCGAACAGGGTTCGTCTGCGTACTGACCGGCGGCAGCCACAGTTTGAGCCCCGCGGGGCCGAGGAGGAATGAATGTCCAGCAAGATTGACCAGCAGGTAAAGACGCCGCAGAACGAGAACACCCTGGCCGGCAGCATCGTCCTCTTCGTGGTGATCATGGCCCTGTTCCTGGGCTCCATCTACTCGCTGTCCTTCCTGACCCTGGGCAACCCGTGGCCGATGGCTGTTTGCCTCGGCCTGTTCGCCCTCGCATTCTGGATCCCGCAGACCATCACCGGCCGCTCGGACAGCGCCGGCGAATACTAAACGCCAGTTAATGAACTGAAGCCCCGGAAATATCCGGGGCTTCAGTTCATTAACCGCAGTCTCAGGGCAGTCCCAGCAGGCTGCTGAGCAGCCGGCCGGCCAGGGCCAGTGCCGCAGGGAAGTGCGTGCCGGCCAGTGACCAGGCCGCCAGGGTCATTCCCACCATGGCGTAGCCGCTCACCGGGATCAGCACCAGCCACTCCCGCCGCGACCCTGCCCGGCCCAGCAGCGGGATGGAGAAAGCGCCGTTGGGCCGCCAGAAGTTCCTCAGCACCCACATGCGGCGCAGGAACCGGGGCGGCTTGATCACCAGCGGCCAGAGCAACGGAACGCCACCGGTCGTCACCATGTCCCCCACGATGTGGACCACGACGCCGATCAGCATGGACATGGGCAGCCAGGTCCACTGATGCGGGGCGAACCAGGTCACCAGGCCGGCCATGACCAGGGCGAAGATCCAGTTGGCGATCCACCCGGACTTGGGAAACAGCTTCAGCGCCTTGGCCGCGATGTTGATCATGAACATGCACAGCAGCCCGGCACCGACCGACAGCACGCCCCACGGTGTGTCCACCTGGATCTGTGCCGCAGCCGCTGCGAGCAGCACGAACATGGCGGCGCCCAGCACCGAGTGTGTGCCCTGCCGGTGGCCGCCGCTGGCGTTCTCGATGCCGACGGCGATCACGTTGGACAGCGGCGGCAGCGAGTGCGCCACGGTGCTTGAGCGGTGGTCCCAGTCGCAGACAAGGGCGGTGCCCGCCGTCGCCATGCCGCCGATCAGCACGCCGGTGGCGTCCAGCGGATACCAGCCCAGGGTGTACGGCCCCGTCGCGGCAACAGCCACCCACGCCGCGGCCCCTGACGCGGCGTGGTGTCCTCCCATCACGGCTAGCCCTTCGTGGCTTCGAGCGGGACGGGCGCGTCCGAGAAAATGTTGCGGATGACGCCGTCGGCCCATTCCAGGATCTCGGCGTCCTGCAGGTCCCGGCCGCCGATCCGGGCGGTCTTCGGCTTGGGGATGAGGACGGCGTCGAGGGCGGGCTTGACCTGCGCGCCCGGGTACATCCGGTTGAGCCGCATGGTCTTTGATTCCGGCAGCTGCGCCGGCGAGAACCGGATGAAGTTCCCCTGCAGGGCGACGTCGGACAGGCCGGCTTCGCGGGCACCCACCCGGAAGCGCGCGACGGCGATGAGGTTCTGCGCGGGCAGCGGCGGCTCCCCGTACCGGTCCACGAGTTCGGCGAGGACCTCGTCGATGGCCTGGTTGGTGACGGCGGATGCCAGCTTCCGGTAGGCCTCCAGCCGCAGCCGCTCCCCCGGCACGTAGTCGTGCGGCAGGTGGGCATTGACGGGCAGCTCGATCTTCATTTCGGCGGCCTTCTCCTCAGCTTCGCCGCGGTATTCGGCCACGGCTTCGCCGACGAGCCGGATGTAGAGGTCGAAGCCGACGCCCTGGATATGGCCTGACTGTTCGCCGCCCAGCAGGTTGCCGGCACCGCGGATTTCCAGGTCCTTCATGGCCAGCTGCATGCCCGCACCGAGTTCGTTGTGGGTGGCCACGGCCTTCAGCCGTTCCAGCGCCACCTCGCCCAGCGGCTTCTCGGAGGGGTAGAGGAAGTAGGCGTACGCCCGTTCGCGTCCGCGGCCCACGCGTCCGCGCAGCTGATGGAGCTGCGACAGGCCGTACTTGTCAGCCCCGTCCACGATCAGCGTGTTGGCGTTGGAAATGTCCAGGCCGGTTTCGATGATGGTGGTGCACACGAGGACGTCGAAGCGCTTCTCCCAGAAGTCGACGATGATCTGCTCCAGCCTGCCCTCGGACATCTTGCCGTGCGCCACCTCCACCCGGGCCTCGGGGACGAGTTCGCGGATCTTGGCCGCGGTCCTTTCAATCGTGGACACGCGGTTGTGGACCAGGAACACCTGGCCTTCGCGCATCAGCTCCCGGCGGATGGCGGCCGAGGTCTGCTTGTCCGTGTACGGGCCCACATAGGTGAGCACCGGGTGGCGCTCCTCCGGCGGCGTGGCCAGCGTGGAGGTTTCACGGATGCCTGTCAGGGACATCTCCAGGGTGCGCGGGATCGGGGTGGCGCTCATGGCAAGGACGTCCACGTTGGTGCGCATCTTCTTCAGCGCTTCCTTGTGCTCGACGCCGAAGCGCTGCTCCTCGTCCACGATCACCAGGCCGAGGTCCTTGAATTCGAAGTCCTTGGACAGCAGCCGGTGCGTGCCGATCACCACGTCCACGGAGCCGTTCTTCACGCCCTCGGCAGTTTCCTTGGCTTCCTTGGACGCCTGGAACCGGGACAGCGGCTTGACCCGCAGCGGGAAGCCGGAGAACCGCTCGGTGAACGTCTCGTAATGCTGCTGCGCCAGCAGGGTGGTGGGCACCAGCACGGCCACCTGCTTGCCGTCCTGGACGGCCTTGAAGGCGGCGCGGACCGCGATCTCGGTCTTGCCGTAGCCGACGTCGCCGGAGACCAGCCGGTCCATGGGGATCTCGCGCTCCATGTCGGCCTTGACCTCGTTGATGGTGGTGAGCTGGTCCGGGGTCTCCACGTACGGGAAGGCCTCCTCCAGTTCGCGCTGCCAGGGCGTGTCCGGTGCGAAGGCGTGGCCGCGCGACGCCATCCGGGCCGAGTACAGCCGGATGAGCTCGCCGGCGATTTCCTTGACCGCCCGGCGTGCCTTGGACTTGGTGCTGGCCCAGTCCGCACCGCCCATCTTGCTGAGGACGGGGGTCTCGCCGCCGACGTAGCGTGTCACCTGGTCCAGCTGGTCGGTGGGCACAAACAGCCGGTCACCCGGCGCCCCGCGCTTGGACGGAGCGTACTCCAGCACGAGGTACTCGCGCACACCGTCGCTGCCGCCTGCCACCTTGCGCTGGAGCAGTTCCACGAACCGGCCGATGCCGTGCTGTTCGTGCACCACGTGGTCTCCGGCCACCAGCTGGAGGGGGTCCACGGCGTTCCGCCGCTTGGACGGCATGCGGCGCATGTCCTTGGTGGAGCTGGCCGAGGTGCGGCCCAGCAGGTCAGCTTCGGTCAGGAGGCCGAGCTTTAGCCCGTCAAGGACAAAACCGCGTCCGACGGCGGCAGTGGTCACCTCGATGATCCCCGCCTGGGGTTCGTGGTCCAGCGTATCCACCCGCGAGCACGGAATGTCGGCGTCGTGGAAGAGTTCGGCCAGGCGCTGGGCAGGGCCGGGACCCTCCGTGGCCACCACGATCCGCCACTGGTCCCGAACATGCGAGCCGATGAACTCCATCATTTCCGCCACGTCGCCCTGGTAACCCCGCGGTTCGCGCGCGTGCAGATTCAGAACGTCGATGTCCGGGGTCAGTTCCTCGTCGGTGGCCAGCGACGTGATGGACCACCAGGAAACCTCGTTCCCAAGGGCCGCCGAGCGGGTCTCGGCCAGCGACCGGAAGCTCGCGGAATGCAGGGCCGCCGAGGCCTGCGAGCTCAGATCCAGCGGTGCCGTACCGCCGTCCGACGCCGTGGACCACGCCGCCTCCAGGAACTCCTCATTGGTGGCCGCGAGGTCGTGCGCGCGGGTGCGGACCTTCTCCGGTTCGATGACCACCGAGATCGAACCGGCGGGCAGCTGCTCCATGAACGGGACCATGGCGTCCACCAGGACCGGAGCCAGCGATTCCATGCCCTCCACTGCGATGCCGCCGGCGATCTTCTCCAGCATGTCGGCTGCAGCGGGCAGCTGCGGCTTCAGCGTCGCGGCCCGGGACATAACCGACGGGGTGATGAGGATTTCGCGGCACGGCGGGGCATGCAGTTCGGTGGGGTGGTGCACGCCCGGGGCGGACAGCGAGCGCTGGTCGGCCACGGCGAACCAGCGCATCTGGTCCACCTCGTCACCGAAGAACTCCACCCGGATGGGGTGGTCCTCGGTGGGCGGGAACACGTCCAGGATGCCGCCGCGGACGGCGAACTCACCGCGGTGCGTGACCATGTCCACCCGGGAGTATGCGGCAGCGGCCAGGTTCTTGACCACATCAGTAAACGGGACCTCCTGGCCCACCTTCAGCGTCACCGGGACCAGCTCCCCGAGGCCGGCCACAATCGGCTGGACCACGGCGCGGACGGGGGCCACCACCACACGGAGGCGTCCCGCCGTCGGGCTTTCTGCGTTGTCCCGGCGGGCCGCGTCTTCGGGATGGGCAAGGCGCCGCAGCACCGACAGGCGGCGGCCCACGGTGTCCGAACGCGGGGACAGCCGCTCGTGCGGGAGGGTTTCCCAGCTGGGGAACTCGGCCACGGCGCTGGCCGGCAGGTAGGCGCGGAGTGCGGCGGCAAGATCCTCGGCCTCGCGCCCCGTGGCGGTGACGGCCAGGACCACGCCCGGCGCGGCGTGGTCCGCTGCGCCATTTCCATTTGCGCCGGCGTCCCCCGCAGCGTTCAGCAGGCCGTCCGCCATCTCCGCCAGGAGCACGGGCCGCAGGCCTGCCGGGGCGCTGATCTGGTAGTCCTCGCTGCGGACGCTGAAGCCCCGCCCCGCCTCCGCCTGCACGCGGGCGAACGTCCGGTCGGCATGCAGGACGCGGCGCAGGCCGTTGAGGGGCAGGCCGTTGGAGGGGCCTTCGGGGCTCTGGCCTTTGGAGCTCATGGGCAGGATCTCCTGGAATCTGGATCGAACGCAGGCAACACGAAAACCCGGGATTCCTGCGAATGCCGGGGCTTCCAGCCTACCCCTGCGGGCACACCGGCGGCATCCGGGGCCCGGATGCCGCATTGCTAAGCTTGCTGAGCAGGTAAGGCTCGGCCCCAAGGAGACGCCCGTGAGCGACCAGACCGGAAACGACAGCAGCGGAAACCCCGGCGCCCGGACCGTGCTTGTCACCGGCGCCACCGGGTACATCGGCGGCCGGCTGGTCCCCCGGCTGCTGGACGCCGGCCACCGCGTCAAGGTGCTGGTCCGGTCCCCGGAGAAAATCGCCGGCGTGCCATGGTTCGACGACGTGGAGGTGGTCCGCAGCAGCCTCGATGACCCCTCTGCCGTGGAGGCTGCGCTGCAGGGCGTCGACGTCCTCTACTACCTGGTCCATTCCATGGCCGCCGGCTCCGGTTTCGAGGCCAAGGAAAAGGCCATGGCCGGGCTCGTGGCCGGCGCCGCCGCGGCCGCCTCCGTCCGGCGGATCGTCTATCTGGGCGGCCTGCACCCGCGCCACGCGGCACTGTCGACGCACATGCGCTCCCGCGAGGCGGTCGGCGAGGTGTTCCTCTCCAGCCCGGTGGACGCCATCGTTTTCCAGGCCGGCGTGGTCATCGGCTCCGGTTCGGCGTCGTTCGAAATGATCCGCCACCTCGCCGAGACGCTGCCCCTCATGCCGGCGCCCAGCTGGGTCCGCAACCGGATCGAGGCCATCGCCGTCCGGGACGTGCTCCACTACCTCGTCGGGGCCGCCGCGCTGGCGGAACCGCTCAACCGCACCTTCGACATCGGCTGTCGGGACGTCCTCACCTACGCCGGCATGATGAAGGAGTACGCGGCCGAGGCGGGGCTCCCGCCGCGCCCGGTGCTGGCACTGCCGGTGCCGGCACCCCGGCTGGCGGGACTGTGGGTTGCCCTGGTGACCCCGATTCCGCTGTCCATGTCCATGCCGCTGGTCCAGTCCCTGCAGCATGACGCCGTCTCCGCCGAACACGACGTCGACAACTACATCAGACAGCCCGACGGCGGCCTCACCGGCTACCGCAGGGCCGTGGCCCTGGCGCTCGGCAAGGAACGCGACGGGCAGGTGGAAACGACGTGGGCCAACGCGGGCGCCGACGCCGACCCGTTGCCGAGCGACCCCGCCTGGGCCGGGTACAGGGTGTACGTCGACGAGCGGACCTTTGCCAGCGATGTGGACCAGTCCCACGTGTGGACGGTCATCGAAGGAATCGGCGGCCGCAACGGCTGGTACTCGCTCCCGCTGGCGTGGAGCGTGCGCGGCTGGCTGGACAAGCTCTGGGGCGGGGCGGGCCTGCTCCGCGGCCGCCGGCATCCGCATCATCTGGTGGCCGGCGAGGTGGTGGACTGGTGGCGGGTGGAACGGATCGAGCGTGGCCGGCTGCTCCGGCTGCGGGCGGAGATGCGCGCTCCCGGGCGTGCCTGGCTGGAGCTGGGCGTGGAGGCCGACGGCGCCGGAAGCCGCTACCGCCAGCGGGCTATTTTCTTCCCCAAGGGACTCAGCGGGCGGCTTTACTGGCTGGCCGTGCTTCCGTTCCACAGCATCATCTTCCCGGCCATGTCCCGCAACATCACGGCTGCGGCCCGGAGGCTCGCCGCCGAGGACCGTAACGCACCTGCAGAGCCTGGTGCCTGACGATCCGGTGCCGGGGATGCGCAGCCAACCCCGTAGGATGTGGTGAGCAAAAAGCGTTCTGACCCCACAACGACGGAGGATCAATGGCACTGAGTGCATCCACCACACTTCCCCACGGCGTCGACAGCGTCACGGCAGTCTTCGCGAACGAAGACTTCCAGCGCCACACCAGCGAATTCGTCGGCGGCAGCCTCGAGTCCTTCACGGTGGCCGGCGACATCGCCGGCGAATTCAGCACCACGTCGGTGCGCACCCTGCCCACCACGCGCCTGCCGGAAATCGCCCGCAAGTTCGTCGGCGAGAGCCTGAAGGTGACCCAGGTGGAAAACTGGGACGCCCCGGCAGCCGACGGCTCCCGCCAGAGCACCATCTCCCTGAAGATCGCCGGCGCGCCGATCGATGTGTCCGCGGTCCAGCGCCTCGTGGCCGATGGCGGCAGCACGCGGGTTGAACTGGAAGGCAACGTCACGTCCTCGGTGCCGTTCCTGGGCGGCAAGATCGCCGACGCCGCCGAGCCCATGGTGGGCAAGGCACTGAACATCCAGTCGCAGCAGGCCCAGGCCTGGCTCGAAAGCCACTAGCCGCGTGGACGTCCCTGCCTTGCTTGCCCTGGTCCTGATCGTCTCGGGCGTGTGGTCCCTGGTGGTGTGGCCGCAGTTCCTGCGCCGCGTCATGAAGGACCCGCGGGCACGGGACGCCGCCGGCAAGGCCACGAAGTTCCTCACCGTCCACGTGGTGCTGGTGACGATCTCCATGGTGCTGGGAGCCGCAACGGCCGCGATCGGATTCGCTGCCCTCGCCGGCTGATTGCTCCCCCGCTGGTTGAACCTGTCCGCCGGTTGAGCCCGTCGAAACCTTGTTTTGACACGCTCAACCGGCGGACCCTCCCAGTCAGATAAGCTGGGTACACAGGGTGCGCCGGGAAGTCTGGTCGGCAAGACTTTAGCCGAGCCTTCGCGAGGAGCTGCAATGCCCAAGCCGTCCTTCCCGTTCCGCAAGTTTCCTCCCCTGAAATTCCCGGTATTCAGCCGCTCCACGTACCCCGAATACCTCCGCATTGCCGCCATCCTCCGGACCGAGACGGTCGGCGGCGCACTGCTCCTGGCCGCCACGGCCGCCGCCCTCATCTGGGCCAACTCCCCCGCCGCGGACGCCTACTTTGGGCTGCGTGACATGACGTTTGGCTACGAGCCCTGGCACCTCCAGTTGAGCGTGGGGCACTGGGCTTCCGACGGACTGCTCGCCCTGTTCTTCTTCATTGCCGGCCTGGAGCTCAAACGGGAGTTTGTATCCGGTGACCTGCGCCGGCCGGCCAAGGCGGTGGTCCCGGTAACGGCCGCCGTGGGCGGCGTTGCCCTGCCAGCCATCATCTACTCCGCCATCGTCTGGAACCAGGGCGCCGAGGCCCTTAGGGGGTGGGCGATCCCCACCGCCACCGACATCGCTTTCGCACTGGCAGTGCTCGCGGTGATCAACACCCATCTCCCGTCAGCGCTGAGAACATTCCTGCTCACCCTGGCCGTGGTGGACGACCTGATCGCCATCGGCATCATTGCCTTCTTCTATTCCTCCGGGATCCAGCCTGCTTTGCTGCTCGCCGCGATTATCCCGCTGGCGCTCTTCGCCTGGCTCGTCCAGAAGCGGATCAGCCACTGGTCCCTGCTCCTGCCGCTGGCAGCCGCCACGTGGGCACTCGTGCACGCGTCGGGCATCCACGCCACGGTGGCCGGCGTCCTGCTCGGCTTCACCGTCCCGGTGGCGGCCTCGCGTCATGACCGCACCGTTTCCGACGGCGGCGGGACCGGCATGGCCGAGCGCCTGGAGCACCGGCTCCGTCCGCTGTCCGCGGGATTCGCCGTCCCGGTCTTCGCGTTCTTCTCAGCCGGCGTCGCGCTCGGCGGCTCCTCGGGGCTGGCCGCCGCCCTGGCCGACCCCGTGGCGGTGGGCATCGTCTCGGCCTTGATCGCAGGAAAGGCACTTGGCGTTTTCGGGGCGACGTTCCTCGTCACGAAGACCACCCGTGCGCAGCTCGACGCCGGGCTGAAGTGGGTCGACGTCGCCGGGCTGTCGCTCCTGGCAGGCGTCGGTTTCACGGTTTCGCTGCTGATCGCCGAACTGAGTTTCGGCCCGGGCTCGGCCCACGACGATCATGCAAAGGTTGCCATCCTGGCCGGTTCCCTGACCGCCGCGGTGCTGGCCGCCGTCGTTCTTAAGGCCCGCAACAGGCACTACCGGCGACTGGAAGCGGAAGAGGCAAGGGACGACGACGGCGACGGCGTCCCGGATGTCTTCGAACGGTCCGAACAGGAGGGCTGAACCAGCACATCCTCCAAAGACCGGCCGTCAGGCGGCCTGGTTCAGGGCGTCCTCGGCCGCGACCCAGGAGATCATGGCGCACTTCACCCTCGCGGCGTAGCGGGCCACACCTTCGAAAGCGGCGGCGTCGCCCAGGATTTCGGGGTCGGCAGTGATCTTCCCGCGTGACCGCAGGACGTCGCGGAAGTTCCCGATCACCGAACGGAGCTCGTCCACGCTCATGCCCTCGGCCAGCTCGCTCAGCACGGAGGCGGAGGCCATCGAGATCGAGCAGCCTGCCCCGTCCCACGCCAGCTGCGTCACGGTGCCGTGGTCCACGGCCACACGCAGGGTGACCTCGTCGCC
Organism: Arthrobacter sp. NPDC056727; assembly: GCF_042790555.1. Taxonomy (NCBI): domain Bacteria; kingdom Bacillati; phylum Actinomycetota; class Actinomycetes; order Micrococcales; family Micrococcaceae; genus Arthrobacter; species Arthrobacter sp. NPDC056727. The sequence continues at coordinate 182,744 of NZ_JBHTZA010000009.1, forward strand.
GCACACGGGATTGAGCTGGTGCGACTGGCCGGTGGACGCGCCGTCCGGCACAGCCGTGGCGGCCAATCCGCTGCCGTGCCGGGCCTTGGAGTGGTCCAGGATGATCTGCTGGTAAAGCTGGTCGAGGCTCATGCTCAGGTACCTGTCGTTGGGGAAGGGGCTAGTCGTCGGAGGGCTAGGCCCGGAAGTAGGCGCGGACTCCGGACACTGCGTCCAGGAATTCGTCAACGTCGTCGGTGGTGTTGTACAAATAGGCGCTGGCGCGGGTGGTGGCCGTCAGCCCCAGGCGCCGGTGGAGCGGCTGCGCGCAATGGTGGCCCACGCGGACCGCGATGCCGCGCGCGTCGAGGAACTGGCCGACGTCGTGCGCGTGGACGCCGGCAACGTCGAAGGCCGCCAGGCCGATGCGGTCCTGGCCGGCTGCCGGGCCCAGCACCCGGACGCCGTCGATGGCTTCCAGGCCTGCCACCATCCGCTGGCCCAGCTCGGACTCCCAGCGGTGCACCCGGTCGATCCCGGTTTCCGTCAGGTAGTTGACCGCGGCGGCAAGAGCCACTGCCTGCGAGATCTTCTGGGTCCCGGCCTCGAACCGCTGCGGCGCGGGGAGGTATTCAGCCCGTTCCATGGTCACGGTGGTGATCATGGAACCTCCGGTCAGGACCGGGGGCAGCACGTCCAGCAGCTCCTGCTTGCCGTACAGCACGCCGACGCCGGTGGGCCCCAGCATCTTGTGCCCGGAAAACACGGCGAAGTCGACATCCAGCTGTTTGACATCCAGGGCGAGGTGCGGTGCCGACTGGCACGCGTCAAGCACCACCAGGGCGCCCGCCCGCCGGGCGAGGGCGACGAGTTCGCTGACCGGGTTGATGGTTCCCAGCACATTCGAGGCGTGGGTGAAGGCCAGCAGCCGGGTGCGCTCCCCCACGATGTCCGCGGCTTCGTCCATCCGGAGCGTCCCGGCGTCGTCCAGCGGAATGTGCCGCAGCGTGGCACCTGTCCGGTAGGCCAGCTCCTGCCAGGGGATCAGGTTGGCGTGGTGTTCCATTTCGGTGATCACGATTTCATCGCCCGGTCCCAGGGCCAGGTCCCGCAGCCGGGAGTCACCGCGCCCCTGGGCGGCCCACAAGGCGGCGTTCGAGAGCGCATAGCTGACGACGTTGAGGCCCTCGGTGGCGTTGGAGGTCCAGACGATTTCCTCGTAGTTTGCCCCGATAAAGTCGGCGACGGTCTGCCGGGCGTCCTCGAAGACCTCGGTGGCCTCCACGGCAAGATGGTGGGCTCCGCGGTGCACGGCCGCGTTCCGCTGCTCATAGAATTCCTGTTCCGCTTCGATCACGCTCAGCGGATTCTGCGAGGTGGCTCCGGAATCCAGGTAAATCAGCGGGCGGCCGTTAACCGTCTGGTGCAGGACGGGAAAGTCGTTGCGGATCCGCAGGACCTCGGCGTTGTCCATCGCGGAAAGGGCACGCGTCAGCGTGGTTGGCGTTGATACTACGGCCAATGGGACTCCTTGGGTGCCTCGAGGTACCTCTCAATTGTCCCACAGCGCCCCTGGCCGCAGCAGTGGCGGCCCTCACTGCAAGGGCGGGCCTGGCCGGACACATACCAAGGGCGGCCTTCGTCATTGCAGGCCGCCCTTTTCATTACTTGTAAGGGCCGGCGACGGCTGGGGGGAGAGCCTCGGTCTCAGAAGGCTCTGACGTCGCCGGCCCCGCCCTGCCCGGACCCTGAGGCCGGAAATCTGGGTGCGAGACCTGGTAAATCTGGTGGCAGCTTCGGGGGGAGATCAGCCCTGCTTCCGCTGCCACTATTAGTAAATCGCGTACTGGCGCCCGCGGCACCAGTACCCGGTACTCGTTTTTCTGAGTACTTAACTACTGGTTCCCGCAGGTGGCGCAGTCGGGCGCGGAACCGCGCGGAATGGAGCCGCCGGGGCCGAAAAATATCAGTTGGCGAGGGGCTACTTCTTGGGAAGGGCGAGCGCGAGCTCGTCGCGCCGGCGGACGCCGAGCTTGACGTAGCTGCGGTACAGATGCCCCTCGACGGTCCGTACGGACACCATCAGCTGCTGGGCGATCTCGCGGTCGGAGAGGCCCTGCACGGCCAGCTCCACGATGTCCCGCTCGCGGCGGGTCAGGTGGACACTGGGGACGGAAGCAACGAACGGGCTTTCCCGGAACCGCTCGCCCAGCTCCTGGTCGCATTTCTCCCGGTGCGCGATCGCCTGGCGGGCACGGCGCCGCTCCCCTGCGGCATCCAACAGGGCACCGGCCCTGGCGTACGCCTCGCGTGCCAGGTTGACCAGTCCGGCTTCCTCGAGGGTGGCGGCTGTATCCATGAGAACGTCGGCGTCCTCCGAGGCCCAGGCCTGGGCCAGCTGGCGCCAGCCGGCCGCCCAGCGGCCTTCCACTGAGGCGGCGAGGGAGGCGAGCTCCCGCGCCAGCGAGCGTTCGCCGAGGTCGGAGCAGAGGATCAGGCATTCCATCCTGGTTCCGGGGTGGTCCGCTACGGACCCGGACGCCGCGAGCTCACGGAGCCTCTCCAGCCCGCTGCCTTTGCGGTCGAGGTATTCGGCTGCGGCGGCGGCATAGGCCTCAGCGACGGCGTCGCAGCCGGGTCCGCTGGCGTGCCGGGCTGAAATGAAGTCCTGTTCGAGCCGTTTGGCCTGGGCGGTGTCGCCCAGGCGCGCCGCGGCGTAGAAGGCAAGCGACGAACCGAACCTGAACTCCTGCAGGGGGTCGTTCACCCGGAGGGCCTCGACCGCGGGCAGGAGGACCTGGTAGGCGCGCTCCAGCTGCCCCTGCCGCAGGAGGCCGAGGCCGCGGAGTGCCTGGATCCCGCCGCCGAAGGTCGCGGCGCCCTCGGTTCGCTCCGCCGGGTAACCGGACAGCTCATGTTCGGCGGATTCCCAGTTGCCGGCAGCGAGGGTGCTCAGGGCCAGCCGGGTCAGGACAAACTCGTTGAAGAAATACAGGCCGCCGTTGAGCGCCGGCAGGAACGGGCCGGCGGCCGCGGCCGCTGCGTGGGCCTGGTGTGACCGGCCGGCCGCAACCAGGGCCTGGGCAAGCAGTGCCTGCGCCACGGCGTGCTGTGTTGCCTCGATGGCCGACGCAGTGTCCGGATCCGGTGTCCCCAGCGAGGTGATGACGCCGGCAATGCCTTCATGGTCGGCGTCGGCCGCCATCTCCAGAAGACCGTGGATCCTGTCCTGCCAGGAGCCCTCCGGGTCAATCCCGGCCTCCTCCAGCTGCTGGCGTGATTCGGACCGGAGCGACGGCACGGACTTTCCCAGCGCCATGTGCGTCGAGGCCCTGAGCATCACTACCTGCGGCGCCTCCGGATCCTCCGCCAGATCGAGCCAGCAGCCGTCAAGGAGTTCGGCGGCCTCGCGGTACTTTCCCTCGTTGAAGTGTGCCCGCGCGGTGATGGAGAGCGCCAGCGCCTGCAATTCCGTGGCGCGCACGTGACTGGCCATGAGCCGGGCGCCGGCGTTATTGAACGTGGCCGCAGCCAGCAGGCCGGCGTCCAGGAGGTTCCGGTCGGGCACCTCCAGGCCGCATTCCAGCGACCATTCAACCAGCCGCAGCCTGCCCTCGGCACTTGCAGCGGCAGCGTCCAGGTGGGCGTCAAGCTTCTGCCGCAACTGCAGGCTCCGCGAGACGGACACCTGGCGGCGCGTCGATTCGCCCAGGATGGGGTGCGTGAGCCGCAGCTCCGTTTGCGTTGCCGCCGATTCGCTCACCACCTGGTTGTCCAGCAATGAACGCACCACGCCGGCGCCGCACACGTCCTCGACCAGGCGCCTGGGCACCGGCTCCGCCAGGGCGATCACCTTGAGCGCGTCCTGCTCCTCCGGCGTCCTCCGGAGCAGATCCTTGACCACGAGGTCCGAAAGCCGGGGTCCGTCAGCCGGCAACGGACCGAGCAGCACCCAGATCCCGTTCCGTTGCACCAGGATTCCCGCCGCTGTTGCGTCGCTCAGCAGGCAGTCGAGGAGCTGCGGGTTGCCGCCCGATGCAGACCACAGCGACTGGACGGTGCTGACCGGAACCGTCCCCTGGAGAGTATGTTCCACCACTTCCCTGACCTGCTCGCCACTGAGCGGGCGGAGGTCGATGCGTTCGGCCAGGCCGTCGTACCAGAGCTGGTTCAGGGCCGCGGGCAGGCCCGGCCGCGGCCGTCCGGCAGCCAGCACAGTCGCCCAGCCGGCCGACGTCATGTCCACCACCATGCTGGCGGTGGCGTCGTCGAGATGGTGGGCGTCATCCACCACCAGAAGCACGGGGGCGTCCGTGCCGCCCTTGAGGTCGCTGCCTGCCTTCAGCTCCTGGAAGTGGGCCCAGACGGCCCGCAGCACCGCGACCGGTGAGTCCGCTTCTTCGGGGGCGAGCCCGGAGGTGTAGGGCGCCAGCACACCGTAAGGGACTTTGGCCAGCGAGGAGCTGCCATGGATGCGGAGCACCGTCATCTCTGCCGCCAGCTTCTCCCGCACGGCGTCCGTGACCGATGTCTTTCCGACGCCGGGGCCCGCCATCAGGTAGACGGCCTGGCTGGCGCGGCTGCGGATGACAGTACAGACATGCTCTATGGCTTCACGGCGGCCCGTGAGCTGCCGGACGTCGGCCTCCGGCTTGGCGCCGCGGCCGTTGGCCGAAATGGTGTGGGGTGGGTAGCTGTTAGACGAGGCCAGGCAGATCACCCCTCGATGTCACGCCGAGTTTGGTGAAGACCTGGTACAGGTGCCCTTCCACGGTCCGGACTGAAACGCCCATCTCCAGGGCGATGTCCCGGTTGGACACGCCCCGGCCCGCCAGCCGGGAGATCTGGCGTTCACGGGCGGTGAGGAGCGGGCTTCCGCTGCTGGGGACAATCGGGAGGCTGGGCACGGTGGCGGTGAGGCTGTCCAGCCGGGCCTGGGCGACGCGGGCAGATGCGGAATCACCGGAATGGCGGGCGAAGTCGACGGCGAGCGCCACGCACCGGGCCTCCACCGCGTCGAGTTCCAGTTCCGCGCACAGGTGCGCGCCCTCCAGGAGAACCTTGGCGTCCTTGGTGCGCGTGCCCACGGCCACGAGGCGGGAGATTTCGGCCAGGGTCCCCTGGCGGTGGCCGGCCACCTCCTCCATGAGGCGGAAGTCCTCGTCGGTTCCGTTCACGGTCGCTCCGAGCAGGCTGATTCCCGCCAGCGTGTACCGGCCGGCCGCGATGTCACGGTGCGCCGCCTCGAGCAGCCGCTTCACGGCGTCGGTGTCCCCCACCCAGCGGCCTGCCATGTCCGCGCAGAAGTCCGTGACGAACAGGGTGCCGAAGTTGCAGTGCCCGCGCGCTCCGCGGAGCTTGTCGAGATACTTGTGCGCCTGCCCGGCGTTGCCGATCTGGGCGTAGGCAAAGGCCGTGGCTGCGTAAGCGGCCTGCAGCATGTTCAGGACAGGGCGGAGCTCAAGCTGGGCAACCGCGGACAGCAGTGAATCAAGCGCCACCGCACCGCGGCCGGAGAAAACGTAGGCGATGCCGGCCGCCAGTTCCGTGGCGGACGTACGGTAGGCCAGCCGGCGCTCCTCCTGCCCCTTGGGCGGGCCCACGAGTTCCAGGCACCGTCTCCACTGGCCGGCCTGCAGCAGCACGTTAAACGCCGTCATTGCGAACCGCTCCCGCAGGCCGGTCAGCGGCCCTGCATCGGAGAGCTGGCCGCCGACGCGCCGCATCACCTGGAGCGCGTCCATCTCCCGGCCGACCGCCGACAGGGCGTGCATCAGGATCAGCGCCGCCTGAATCCTCAGGCCGGGGTCCTTGTTGACCGCGGGGTCTGAGGCTTCCTCCAGCGCCCCGACCATGGAGGCGTAGTCGCCGATGAAGGATTTGTATTCGAATTCGGCAAGGGTGATGACGTTGGTTGCCGTGCCAAGCGGATCAGGCCAGCTGGGCGCCACTCCCGCGGCAACGCCGAGCCGTTTGCGGGCGGCCGCCAGCTCGTCCGGCACCTTGTCGCACAACTCCGGGAGCCACACCATGACCCGGCTCTTGGCTGCCACCACGCGGGCGAAGGGTTCCTCATCGAGCGCGTCCAACTGCGCCTGGGAAATATCCTCCAGCGCCGCCATGGCCTGCAGCGGCAGGTCCAGCAGCAGGTAGGCAGTTGCCTTGTGCAGCTGCGCGTCCACCCACACGGCGTCGGTCTTCTTGATGCCTTCCACGCAGGAGATCGCGAACCGCGGGTCGAAGAGGTGCACCGCCGCCTCCGCCGCGGCCACAGCCATGGCGGGACTGAGCTCGGCCTGGCATTCCCGGGTCCAGGCGGCAAACTCGATCCGCTCCTCCATGGTCAGTGCGGACAGCTCGGGTTCCTGGCCGCCCAGCAACTGGGTCCGGAGTTCACGCCGGCGGGAGATGCTCAGCCACGAGCGCACGACGTCCCCGAGGTACTGTTCCCGCACGGAGACCCACCGGTCCCCGGTGTCGGCGACCGTCAGCAGTCCGGCGTCCTCCATGTCAGCCACGGTAGCGGTTCCATAGATTTCGGTCAGCCTGGCCAGCGGGACACGCCGTGCACAGGCAAGCATCTCGATGACCTCACGGGTTTCCGGCTTTTCCCGGGACCAGCGGGACCGGACGATGTCATCCAGTCCGGTGGCGCCGTCGAGCACCACCCTGTCCCGCAGGGTCCAGACGGAATCCGACAGGACGAGGTTTCCTGACTGCTGCTGCTCCGTGACGAGCGCCTTGAGCAGCAGCGGATTGCCACCCACGATGGCGTGGTACGTGCTCACAAGCGAGGCGGAGACACGGTGGCCCAGCAGCGTCAGGAGCACCTGGCGGGTCTGGAGTTCGTTGAGGTTGTCCAGCCGGACTTCCGTCAGCCTCCGGTCGGTGAGCAGCCAGTGGAAATCCGCCGGAAGGTCGCTGGTGCTGGGTGCGATGGCGATGACGCGGGCGGTGTGCGTCAGCATGATGTTCAGAATGACGCCGGCGCTCATGTCGTCGATCTGGCCGGTGGTGTCCAGGGTGATGACGCAGTCCCGGCCCGCGGCGTCGGACCGGATCAGGGAGGTGATGCCCTGGAGGATGGCGGTGGGGGAAGCCAGCGCGGACTGCGGAAGCCTGGCCAGGAGGAAGGCGAGGCAGGCGTAGGAGGTTTGCGAGCCGGTCAGGGGACTGCGAAGCTGGAGCGCCCAGACGTCGGGGCCCAGCTCAGCTACAGCGGTGCGGGCGAGCGAGGATTTTCCCACACCGCGGGCACCGGTGATAACAACGCCCAGGGACTCAGGATCTGTCAGCGCAGTGCGGATGGCTTCAAGGTCTGCGCTGCGCGCCGGAACCGACCATCGTTGGAGGTCCGTTCCGCCCGCGACGGCCGCCGGTCCCGCCAGCACGCCCGCCGTAGACCCACGTCCCCAGCTCAGTGGCTCAATTGACATGAACTTTTTCCTTACATCCCGCCCGGCAGGATAAAGGCCCCATCGCCTCCCCCGCTTAGAAAGTAGACTACCCCGTTAGTTTGCAGGGATACAGGGCACTGCGTTCACATTTCGCAGACCTTGAGGCGACCTTGAGGGTTGGTGCGGTGAAGAGGAAAAGCCGTGCCGGAAAGGCGCTACACCTTGGCGGTGTGGAACTGCTGCTGCGCCGCGGTCAGGCCCTCCCGGATCAGGAGCTCGACGGCGTCGGCCGCGTCATCGAGCAGGAAGGGCAGTTCCTTCTTTTCCGCGGTGCCGAAGTCCCGCAGCACGTAGTCGGCGGTGTCCATCCGGCCCGGCGGCCGGCCCACCCCCACCCGGACGCGCAGGTAGTCCTTGGTGGCCAGCGCCTTGGAGATGTCCCGGAGGCCGTTGTGCCCTCCTTCGCCGCCGCCGACCTTAAGCTTCACAGTATTAAAGGGGATGTCGATCTCGTCGTGGACGGCCACCACACGGGACGGCTCGACGTCGTAAAACCTGGCGAGCGCCGACACCGGGCCGCCGGAGACGTTCATGTACGTGCCTGGCTTCGCCAGCACCAGGCGGGGGCCGCCGATACCCAGCCGGCCCTCAAGAACCAGTGCCCTGGCCTTGTGGGCCTTGAACTTCCCGCCGATTCGCGCGGCCAGTCCGTCCAGCACCATCTGGCCGACATTGTGCCGGTTGCCGCTGTACTCGGGCCCGGGGTTGCCAAGGCCTACGATCAGCCAGGTGTCAGTCATGAATCAATCCTAAGACGGGGGTTTGCACGCATGGAGCGCAGGGACGGCAGTGGCCGGGTCCGAAAAGGACCCGGCCACCGGTCCGCGCTGAAGGAAACGCGGAAAGGGTTGTGCCCGAATTACTCGGCAGCAGCTTCTTCGGCCGGAGCCTTTTCTGCTGCGGCTTCCTCGGCTGCGCCTTCTTCTTCCTCAGCGGGAGCTGTGGCTTCGGAGATGTTGACAACCAGGGCCTCGGCGTCGGTCAGCAGGACGGCACCCTTGGGGAGCACGAGGTCGCTGGCGTGGATGTGCTCGCCGGCGGCGCGGCCTTCGATGTTGACCTCGACGGCCTCGGGCAGGTGGGTGGCCTCGGCCTCGAGGGAGACGACGGTGAGTTCCAGGTTGTGCACGGTGCCCGCGGCGGTTTCTCCGGCGGTGTGCACGGGAACGTCGACGGTGACCTTCTCGCCCTGGCGGACGGTCAGGAGGTCGATGTGCTCGATGATCTGCTTGATCGGGTCGCGCTGGACGTCCTTGACGAGCGCCAGGTGGCCTTCACCGTTGAGGTCCAGGGACAGCAGGGCGTTGGGGACGCGGACAGCCAGGGTGGTGGCCTTGGCCGGCAGGGTGATGTGGACGGGCTCTGCACCGTGGCCGTAGATGACGGCGGGGATCTGGCCGGCGGCGCGGGCGCGGCGGGCGAAGCCCTTGCCGAATTCGGTGCGTGCTTCTGCTGCGAGCTTCTGCTCAGACATGTGAATCTCCTGGTGGATTGTTGGTTCAGCAAGGGCGGAGGTCTGGAGTGACCTTCAACGCCGGGCGGCCCGCGGGCGGCCCCACCAGAAGGGTGATTCAGACCCAGTCGATAACGGAGACCAGCAGTCCGGCATTGCCGGAGGTGCTCTCCCTCGCCAAGGTATCGGAAAAAAGTTTACCAGCGCCCGGCCCGTTTACTGAAAACGGGACGGACGCCGGACGCAAGCAGCGCCGTTAGGCGTTGCCGTCGAAGAGGCTGGTGACCGATCCGTCGTCGAACACTTCCCGGATGGCCCGGGCGATGAGCGGCGCGATGGACAGCACGGTCAGCTGCGGGAAGCGCTTGTCGGCGGGAATGGGCAGCGTGTTGGTGACCACCACTTCGCGGGCGCCGGACTCGGACAGGCGCCGGGCGGCGGGGTCGGAGAACACGGCGTGCGTGGCGGCGATGATGACGTCCTTCGCGCCGGCGTTCTTGAGCACCTGAACGGCGCCGGAGATGGTTCCGCCGGTGTCGATCATGTCATCGATCAGCACACAGGTGCGGCCCTCGATCTGGCCCACGACAGTCTTGGAGACGGCCTGGTTGGGCACGGTCAGGTCGCGGCTCTTGTGGACGAATGCCAGCGGCGCGCCGCCGAGGCGTTCGGCCCACTGCTCCGCTACTCGCACACGGCCGGTGTCCGGCGAGACCACGGTGATGTTGTCGGCATCGACACGGGTCCGGATGTAGTCGGCGAGCAGCGGGATGGCCATGAGGTGGTCCACCGGGCCGTCGAAGAAGCCCTGGATCTGGGAGGTGTGCAGGTCAACGCTCATGATGCGGTTGGCGCCGGCGGTCCGGTACATGTCGGCGACGAGGCGGGCCGAGATCGGCTCGCGGCCGCGGCCCTTCTTGTCCTGGCGCGAGTACGGGTAGAACGGCGAAACCACCGTGATCCGCTTGGCCGAGGCGCGCTTGAGCGAATCAATCATGATCAGCTGTTCCATGAGCCAGTTGTTCAGCGGTGCCGGGTGCGCCTGGATGACGAAGGCGTCGGTGCCGCGGACGCTCTCCCCGGCGCGCACGTAGATCTCGCCGTTGGCGAAGTCGTAGGCGTCCACAGGCAGCAGTTCCGTGCCCAGCTCCTTGGCGATCTCCCGGGCAAGCTCCGGGTGTGCGCGCCCTGCGGCGAGCACCAGTTTCTTCTCGCCGTGAGCCGTAATTTCGGTCATGGTTGCTAGCCCTCTTCTGTAGATGCGGGGGAATTTGAGGAATCAGAGTGGCCTTCGCGGGCCGCGGCGGCTTCGGCCAGTTCCGCGGACAGCGTGCCCGGACGGTTGGCGGCGACCCAGCCTTCGGCATTGCGCTGTGCAGCCATGGACAGCGCCAGGGCACCGGCGGGCACGTCCTTGCGGATCACGGCACCGGCGCCGCTGTAGGCACCGTCCCCCACCGTGACCGGAGCGACGAATACTGTGTTGGAACCGGTGCGGACGCCCGAGCCGATCACCGTGCGGTGCTTCTTCTCGCCGTCGTAGTTCGCGGTGATGTTGCCGCAGCCGATGTTGGTGTCCTCGCCGATCTCGGCGTCCCCGGCGTAGCCCAGGTGCGACAGCTTGGAGCCGCGGCCAATCCTGACGTTCTTGGTTTCGTAGAAGGCACCGATCTTGCCGGTCTCACCGAGGACCGTTCCCGGGCGCAGGTAGGTGAAGGGGCCAACGCTGGCCCCCGCGCCGATCTCCGCACCGGAACCGTGGGTCCGGGTCACCTTGGCGCCCTTCCCGATGCTGACATCCGTCAGTGTGGAGTCGGGGCCGACGACGGCGTCCCTCGCCACCGTGGTGGTGCCATGCAGTTGCGTGTTGGGCAGGATCCGGACATCCTCCGCCAGGGTCACCGTGGAGTCGATCCAGGTGGTGGCGGGGTCGACGACAGTGACGCCGGCGCGCATCCAGGCCTCCACGATCCGGCGGTTGTGTTCGGCGCCGAGCGCGGCGAGCTGCACGCGGTCGTTGGCGCCTTCCACCTGCCAGCGGTCGGCGGTGACGACGGCGGCCACGCGGCCGCCTGCCTCGCGGGCCAGCCCGAGGACGTCGGTCAGGTACTTTTCGCCCTGCGAGTTGTCGGTGGTGACGTGGACGAGGGCGTCCCGGAGGACTGCCGCGTCGAAGGCGTAGATGCCGGAGTTGATCTCACGGATGGCGCGCTCGGCGTCCGTTGCGTCCTTGTGCTCGCGGATGCCCGTGACCGTGCCGTCCTCGCCGCGGAGAATGCGGCCGTAGCCGGTGGCGTCGTCCAGGACCGCAGTGAGCACGGTGACGGCGTTGCCCTCGCGCTCGTGGGTGGACACCAGCTCGGAGAGCATGTCACCGGTGAGCAGCGGCACGTCGCCGTACGTGACCACGACCGTTCCGGCGACGGGCTCCTTGGCGTCCAGGGCTTCGAGGGCCACCTCGACGGCGCGGCCGGTGCCGGGAACTTCGTCCTGGTCCACGATCAGGGCATCCGGGTCGAGTTCGGTGAGGTGGGCGGCGACGCGGTCCCGCTCGTGCCGGACCACGAGGGCCAGGCGTTCGGGGCTGATGCTGCGGGCGGCGAGGAGGGCGTGGCCCACCATGGAACGGCCGCCGATTTCGTGGAGGATCTTGGGGGTACGGGATTTCATCCGGGTACCGGCACCTGCAGCTAGGACGATAACGGCGGCTGGGCCGGATTTCTCGGGGCTCACGTACGGGCTCTCCTTGCTCGGTTGCGCTGTACTGCATCCGCGGCTGCGTGCGCGGCGGTGTCCCGGCCTCTGCCCGGAACCGGCAACAGGGTTTATCCTACTGGACGCCTCTGATGCAGCTGTTCCGCCCATAGGATTCGAACCTATACTCCACGGCTCCAAAGGCCGGGGTGCTGCCATTACACCAGAGCGGACCGTGCCCGGCGCTAAGCCTGGGCACGAGAACCAATTCTGCCACGAACGTTGACGCTCGTGCGACCTCGGCGCTTCGGGTGCGCCGGTTCCATCCGGGCAGCGCGCCGGGACCCGCCGCCGCCCCTGCCCGCCGCTTGACGTAAGGCATGATGGGACGGTGAGCAACAGCACAGGGACAACTGACGGTCCGGGGAACCTGCCAGCAAGGCCCGAAGCAGCGGCGGGGCGCATTCCCCGGTCGCGGATGACAGGACCCCAGCGCCGGTCCCAGCTCATTGAGGTAGGGCGGGCCCTCTTCGCGATGCGGGGACTGGACGGCACCACCATCGAGGAGATCGCGGCCTCGGCCGGCGTCTCCAAACCCGTGATCTACGAGCACTTCGGCTCGAAGGAGGGCCTGTACACCCAGGTCGTGGAGTTCGAGTTCCGCATCCTGCTCGCCGCCATCAACGACGCCCTGGCCGACGAAGCCAAGCCGCGCGTGCTCGTGGAGCGCGCCGCCCTGGCCCTGCTCACCTACATCGAGGACCGCACCGACGGCTTCCGCATCCTCATGCGGGACGCTCCCCCGTCACAGCCCGAAGGCGCCTTTTCCACGCTGCTCTCGCATGTGACAGCCCGGGTGGAGCACATCCTGTCCGACGAGTTCGCCCGCCGCGGGTTCAGCGCGGCCGACGGCGCCATGTATGCGCAGATGCTCGTCGGCATGGTGGCGATGACGGGCCAGTGGTGGCAGGACGCCCGCCAGCCCGACAAGCGCGCCGTCGCCGCCCACCTGGTCAACCTCGCCTGGAACGGACTGACCGGCCTCAAAAAGGACCCGGAGCTCCGCAGCGAACCCTAATATGCCGTCGTCGGGATGGAGTTTTTGTACAGATATTGGCCGCTAAAGGCCCTCGAAGTCGCGATATCTGTACAAAAACTCGGAACCGCGGCTATTCGCCGAGGACTTCGGACGCCTCCAGCCATTCGAGTTCGAGGGCGTCCTTTTCTTCCGTGAGGTCCTTCAGCTGCTTGTTGAGCTCGCCGAGGCGTTCGAAGTCGCCGCCGTTCGTGCTGGCGGCCATCTGGACGTGGATCTTCTCTTCCTGCTGGGCCAGCTTGTTGAGCTGGCGTTCCACGCGGTTGAGGGACTTGCGGGCCTCGCGCTTCTCCGCTTCGGACGGGCCGGCGGGGGCGGCATCGGCCTGGCCTGCCTGGCTGGAGCCCGTAACGGGGTTTCCGCCGCCGGTGACGGTGGAGCCGGCGAGGGCAGCCTCGCGGAGTTCGAGGTACTGGTCGACGCCGCCGGGAAGGCCCCGGATCTTGCCGTCGCCCAGGAGGGCCATCTGGTGGTCGGTGACGCGTTCGAGCAGGTAGCGGTCGTGGCTGACCACCACGAGCGTGCCGGGCCAGCCGTCCAGGACGTCTTCGACGGCGGCGAGGGTGTCGGTGTCGAGATCGTTGGTGGGTTCGTCCAGCATCAGCACGTTGGGTTCGCCCACCAGCAGCCGCAGCAGCTGCAGGCGGCGCCGCTCACCGCCGGACAGGTCCCGGACCGGCGTCCACTGCTTCTGGTTGGTGAAGCCAAGCTGCTCCACGAGCTGGCCGGCCGTGAACTCCCTGCCTCCCACGTTGAAGGACCGCTTTTCACGCTCGATGACCTCGATGACGCGCAGGTCGGCGACGTCGTCGAGCTCCTTGACCTCCTGGGTGAGCACGGCGGTGACCACCGTCTTGCCCTTCTTGACCTTGCCGGCCGACGGCTGGATTTCGCCGTTCAGGAGCTTGAGCAGGGTGGTCTTTCCCGCCCCGTTGACGCCAACGAGGCCCAGCCGCTCCCCCGGCGCAAGCCGCAGCGTGATGTTGTTGAACAGCTTCCTGCCGGCGTCCTGCTCCGGATCGCCGCTTTCGAAGTCCAGCGACACATTCTCCAGGTCCAGCACGTCCTTGCCCAGCCGTGCGGTGGCCATCTTGTTCAGGGCCGTTGTATCGCGGGGTTCGGGGACGTCGGCGATCAGGGCGTTGGCCGCCTCGATGCGGAACTTGGGCTTGGAGGTCCGGGCCGGGGCGCCGCGGCGCAGCCAGGCGAGTTCCTTCTTCACCAGCTGCTGGCGCTTGCTTTCGACGACGGCCGCCGTGCGGTCGCGCTCGGCGCGGGCCAGCACGTAGGCGGCGTAACCGCCGTCGAACGGGTCAACGATCCCGTCATGGACTTCCCAGGTCTTGTTGCAGACTTCGTCCAGGAACCAGCGGTCGTGGGTGACCACGAGGAAGGCGCCCTGGTTGGGCCGCCACCGGGTCTTCAAGTGCCGCGACAGCCAGGCCACACCCTCGACATCGAGGTGGTTGGTCGGCTCGTCGAGCATGATGACGTCGTGGTCCTCGATGAGGAGCTTGGCCAGCGCGACGCGCCGCTTCTGGCCGCCGGACAGGGCGTGCACGTTGGCGTGCCAGTCGACGTCGGACACCAGGCCGCCCATGATCTCGCGGATCTGCGGGTTGGCGGCCCACTCGTGGTCTGCCTTGTCGCCGACGATCGCGGTTCCCACCGTCAGGTCGGCGTCGAGCACGTCGCTCTGGTCCAGGTAGCCGATGTTGACGTCCCCGCGCTTGGTGACCCGGCCGGAATCCGGCGTGGACCGCAGCGCCAGCAGCCGCATCAGCGTGGACTTGCCGTCGCCGTTCCTGCCCACCATCCCGATCCGGTCGCCCTCTTCGAGCCCAAGGGTGATGCCGTCCAGAACGGTGCGGGTTGCGTACGAGACTTTGAGGTTCTCGCCGCCGAGCAGGTGTGCCACGGGGAAACTGCTTTCTGCTGGGTTGGAAGTATTAAAGGAGCGTATCGGAGATGATGCGCGCCCCGGGGACCGGGCCGTGGACGGCCAGCGCGTTCAGGCCCTTGTGCCGCAGCTCCCCGGCGAGGTTCTCCGCCGCTTCGGGATTGTGCGCCAGCAGGGCCACGGTGGGCCCGGAACCGGAGACCATCCCGGCGATGGCTCCGCAGGATTCGCCCAGCCCAAGGGTGTCCCGGAGCGCGGGGGCGAGTTCGATCGATGCCCTCTGGAGGTCGTTGACGAGCACCCGGCTCAGGGCATCGGGGTCGCCGCTGCGAAGGGCCTGCAGGATCTTGGGGTCAACTGCGGTGGGCTCCTCTGCGTCCAGGCCCTCTGCGTCCCGGAGCCGGTCCAGGGTGCGGAACACCTCCGGGGTGGACAGCCCGAACTCGGCCGTCACCAGCACCCAGTCCATCTGCGCCTTGGCCAGCGCGGGCGACAAATCGTCGCCCACGCCCAGCCCTACGGCCGTGCCGCCGAGCAGGGCGAAAGGAACATCCGCCCCCAGTTCGGCGGCGAGGTGGGCGAGCTCGTCCCGGGACAGGCCGCTGTTCCACAGCGCGTCGCAGGCCAGCAGGGTGGCGGCAGCATCCGCGGAGCCGCCGCCCATGCCGCCTGCAACAGGCACCCGCTTGGTGATTTCAAGGTGCACGCCGGTGGAGTGTTCCGACACGTCGGCCATGAGGGCCGCCGCTTTGTAAGCGAGGTTCCGTTCGTCGAGCGGAATGTCGACGCCGTCGAGGTCCAGTGTGCTGTCGGGGCTGATGCTGACGGTGATGCCGCCGGAGGCCGTGGTGGTGGCCGCGACTTCCTCGTACAGCGACACTGCCAGGTAAACACTGGCCACGGAGTGGTAGCCATCGGGCCGCAGCGGCCCGACGTCCAGCGAGACGTTCACTTTGCCCGGAGCCTTGACCCGGACGGTCCTTGCTGCGGAGCGTCCTCTCACCGCATTCATGAGTCCGCGGCCCGGCGGGCTTCGGCGATCCGCGCGAACGCGGCGATGTCGATCACTTCGCCCCGCGCGGTGGGGTCGACGCCGGCCGCCACCAGGCAGCGTTCGGCTTCGGCGGCGCTGCCGGCCCACCCGGCGAGTGCTGCCCGCAGTGTCTTGCGGCGCTGGGCGAATGCCGCATCCACCACGGCGAAGACCTCCTCGCGGGTGGCGGTGGTGGCCGGGGGCTCGCGCCGGGTGAAGGCCACAAGCCCCGACTGGATCTTTGGCGCGGGCCAGAAGACGTTCATGCCGATGACGCCGGCCTTGCGCATGCTGCTGTACCACGCGGCCTTGACCGAAGGCACGCCGTAAATCTTGGATCCGGGTTCGGCGGCGAGCCGGTCGGCAACTTCGTCCTGGACCATGACGAGGCCGTGCCGGATGGACGGGAAGTGCTGGAGCAGGTGGAGCACCACCGGCACCGCGACGTTGTAGGGCAGGTTGGCGACGAGCGATGCGGGCTCGGCCGGGAGCTCTGTCACCCTCATGGCGTCGGCGAGGACCAGGTGGAAGTCGCCGGCGGAGTCGGGCCGCCATTGCCGGATGGTTTCGGGCAGCTTTGCCGCCAGGACAGGATCAATCTCGACGGCGACCACCGCCTTGGCGGCGTCGAGGAGCCCGAGCGTCAGCGACCCAAGCCCGGGTCCGACTTCGAGGACCGTCTCCTCGGGGCCGATGCCGGCCGTGGCCACGATCCGGCGGATGGTGTTGCCGTCGATGACGAAGTTCTGGCCAAGTGTCTTGGTGGGGCGGACGCCGATCTCCCCGGCCAGCCTGCGGATATCGGAGGCACCGAACAGTGGAGCGGGCGCAGTGCCGGAGGCGGAGGGGGTCGGGTCAGTCACCTAGGTATCCTATCCCGGCGTTCCATATGGAGCGGGGCCAGTGTTCGCAGGGACGGCGAAGGCCGGGCCCGGAGATTCCGGACCCGGCCTTCGCGGCCGCCGCGGCTGTGGTCAGCTGCCGCAGCGGCACGGATCGTTCGCGCCAGTATTGCCGCGCCGCCGGCTGGCGGCGCCGCCTGCTAGCTGCTGGCGGCCCAGCCGCAGCCCCACGGCTGCAGGCCGCGCTCCGCGTAGATGCGGTTGGCGATGTCGATCTGCTGCGCCTTGCTCGCCTGGCTGGCGTTCGGGGCATAGGCGCCGCCGCCGGCGCCGACCCAGGTCTGGACGTCGAACTGCAGGCCGCCGTAGTAGCCGTTGCCGCTGTTGATGGACCAGTTGCCGCCCGATTCGCACTGGGCGATCTTGTCCCACATGGCCACGTTCATCATGGCCGGGGCCGCTGCCCCGGTGTTCCCGCTTTCGGCGGCTGCCGGCTTGGGCTCTTCCTTGGTGCCCACCGTGATCTTTTCGGTCACCGGCTCGCGGGTGGTGGTCTTGGAGACGAGCGTCCGGGAGGCCTCCCGGCCATCGACCAGGACCAGCCTGTAGGTCAGGGTCGTCGCGCCGGCAACACCTTCCTGGGTGACTTTCTCCTCGCCCTTGGGAAGGGAGGCGCTGTCCGTGGTGAGCGTCTGGAACGCCACTTCTTCGGTGACGGTGGCGGTCTTGCTGGTGTCAACGCGGGACACCTTGATCACCATGTTGTTCACCACCGGTGCGTGTGCCGGCTGGGACGTCCGGTCCGCGGCGGCGAGCCGGATGCCGGCATCCTTGAGGACTTCGCCGACGTTGGCGGCTGTGGTGGTGGTCTTTTTGGCCTTGCCGTCGGCGATGATGCTGACGGTCTTCGGCGTCGAGATGGCCACGAACGAACCATCCACCGCCAGCTGCGCGTCCTTCGGCACCGAGAGTTCCGAAGAACTGGCGACGCCGAGCTGGGTCACGAGCCCGGCCACGTCCTGCGCGGTGGTGCTGACGGTCTTCTCTGCACCGTCCAGGCTGACCTTCACGGCCTTGGCCATGTTCACGTTGATGACGGAGCCGTTCTCAACACTGGCGTCCAGCGCCGGAGAGACGCGGTCGGCCGGGTGCAGCTCAACGTTCGCGCTCTTCACCACCTGTTCGACGGTGCCGCCGAAGGTCTGGACGGAGCTTACTTTCCCGTCGACGTTCAGGGTGACCGTCTTGTTGTTGCCCACAAAGGCAACAAGCCCCAGCACGAGGGCCGAGAGCACCACCAACTGGGTGCCGACCTTGATGAAACTGAACTTGCCGTCTGACGTGAAGAAGTTGACCACGATTGCCCGTAACTTTTGAGCCATCCGGGCACGGGGAAAAACGCACAGGGATACCCGCGGCGGTCACCGACATGGTGGCTCCGGACAGGCCGGAGCAGGCCGCAGGCACGTGCGTCGCCATACTCACATGGCAGGGCATCCGAAGGCGCCCTGCCTGTCACGAACGTGAGCTACATCATCCGGAGGCCTTCCCCGACCCCGGCTAATAGTTTTTCACTGTAACCGAAGCGTTATAAAGCATCCAAAAAAGATGCCTACCAGGTATGTATTTTCCACCCCGGCGCACCTGGCTCGTCAGTCCCAGGATCCGTATGCCCGCACGGTATTTTCACTCACCTGGCCACACAGCCCGGCTAGGTCAGTCTCTGTCAATTCCGCCATCGCCCGCACGGTGTACGGCACCATGTAGCTGGCGTTGGGGCGCCCGCGGTGCGGGTGCGGGGTGAGGAACGGCGAATCGGTTTCAACCAGCACCAGCCCGGGATCGGCGACGGCGAGCGCTTCCCTGAGGTTGCTGGCGTTCTTGAACGTGAGTGTCCCCGCGAAGGACATGAACCATCCCTCGCGGTTGCAGATGCGGGCAAGCTCCGCGTCCCCGGAAAAGCAGTGGAAAACCACCCTCTCCGGGGTGCCCTCCTCACGCAGGACCTGGACGACGTCGTCGTGGGCGTCGCGGTCGTGGATCTGCAGGGTCCGGTCCAGCCGCTTCGCTATGTCGATGTGCCGGCGGAAGGAGTAACGCTGGTGGGCCAGCCCCTCCCCTTCCGTGCGGAAGAAGTCCAGGCCGGTTTCCCCGATGGCGCGCACGCGGGGGTGGGCGGCGAGCTCCTCAATTTCCGCCAGGGCATCCTCAAGCTCGCCGCGGGCGGCGTACTCCGGCGCGTCATTCGGGTGGAGTGCCACCGCCCCAAGCAGGCGCGGATCCAGGTCGACGGCGCGCACGGTAAACCGTGAGGATTCGAGGTCGCAGCCCACCTGCACGGCGCCGCAGACACCGACGGCTTCGGCGGCGTCCAGGGCGGCCGCAATGTCCACCCGGACATCGTCGGTCGGGAAGTCGAGGTGGGTGTGGTTGTCCATCACGGGAACGGGCAACGGTTCGGGTGCCGGCGGGAAACCGCGCCTGCCGGAGCCGTCGCTGCCGGGCGCCCGGTAGGGCCGGGGAGTCAGGGAATGCCGCATTCCTCCAGCCTATCGGGCCTGCGGCTGCGCCATTTCACGCTTGGCATTACCCGCAGATTAACGGGGAACTCTCTGTTAGCCACGGCAGTTGTGTTAGTACGCTGGTTACGGACGGACGTGAGCGCCCAACGAGGGCAACGGCAGACCTCCGCCGCTTCGTTCCGCTTCATTCTGGGCTGAAAGGTTGCCGATGGAACCGCACCGACGCATCACGATCGACGAAGCACTCCCGGGCGGACAGGGCTTCACCGGCAGTGCTGCGCGCAGCGTCAACGCCCTTAACGGGCACAAGTCCGTTCCCTTGGAAGCCCCGGCTTTCCGCGCGGCGAGCGAACGCATCCTCACGGCCATCAACACGGTCATCGACGGCAAGGCCGAGGCTGCGAAACTGGCACTGACGGTTCTGCTCGCCCAGGGCCACCTGCTCCTGGAGGATGTTCCCGGGGTGGGCAAGACTCTGCTGGCCAAGACGCTGGCGCGCACCATCGACTGTTCCGTCAGCCGGATCCAGTTCACACCCGATCTTCTCCCCTCGGACGTTACGGGTGTCTCCATCTACAACCAGTCATCGCGCCAGTTCGAGTTCCGCCCGGGAGCCGTGTTCGCGAACATCGTGATTGGCGATGAGATCAACCGGGCCTCCGCCAAGACGCAGTCTGCCCTGCTCGAATGCATGGAGGAGCACCAGGTCACGGTGGACGGACATTCTTACCGGCTCAGCGAGCCGTTCATGGTGGTGGCCACCCAGAACCCCATCGAAATGGAGGGGACGTATCCGCTCCCGGAGGCCCAGCGTGACCGCTTCATGGCGCGAATCTCCATGGGTTACCCGGACAAGGACTCCGAGATCGAAATGCTCGAGACCCACCAGGCCACGTCCCCGCTGGCCCGGGTCAAGGCGGTCGTCACCGCAGCGGATGTCGCTGCCATGATCGCCACCGTCCAGCAGGTGTTCGTCTCCGAAGCCGTGAAGGAGTACACCGTGGCTGTCGGCCGGGCCACGCGTGACAGTGCCATGCTGCGCCTTGGGGCAAGTCCGCGCTCCCTGCTGCAGCTGCTCCGGGCGGCCAAGGCGACCGCAGCGCTTGACGGCCGTGATTTTGTGCTGCCGGATGACGTCGTCGCCGTGGCCGAGGCTGTGCTGGCGCACCGGATCATCCTGGACCGCAAAGCCGCCAGCACGGGCGAGACCCCGCAGGGCGTCATCCGGGGCGTGCTGGCCCGGATCCCGGTCAGCCAGGAGATGACGGACACGGCGAACTCGAGGCGTGCCGCGCCCGAACTCAGGCATAGCCGCTAGTCAGGAGCATCGCCGTGGCACTGCTGGACCGCCTCCCCCGACACATCTTCAGCTCCCGGGGCTGGGGACTCCTGGCGGCCGGCGCGGTCTCATTGCTCTGCGCCCAGGTGATGGGACGCCGCGATCTTCTGGTCCTTGGCGTCCTGCTGGTGGTCCTGCCCCTCGTTTCCCTTGCCGGCATCCGGGTGGTGAAGCCGCGCTTCCGGGTCTACCGCGAATTCAGCCCCTCCACGGTCGAGACGGACTCCATCACCATGGTCCGGCTCGCCGTCGCCCGGACCGGCCTGGGCACAGGCCGCGTCATCATGGAGGAGCGGCTGCCGCAACGGTTCGGTGAATCCCCCGCGTTCCGCTTCCCTGCCAGGTCCGCCTCGGGCGGCACCAGCCGCTATGAATACCACCTGCGGTCGGGAAAGCGAGGACAGTTCACCATTGGCCCCGTCACGGCGGAGTTCACGGATCCGTTCGGGCTGTCACTGCACAGGCATTCAATCGACGACGGCGACACCCTCACCGTGACGCCGGCCGCCGTCGAGCTCCCTTCCACCGGCCTTGCCGGCGCGCGCGGCAACGACGGCATCACTGCCACCCGCACCAGGGCAAATCCCAGCGACGACGACGTCATGACCCGCGAGTACCGGCACGGCGACCCGATGCGCAGGGTCCATTGGCCTGCCACCGCCCGCCACGGCGCCCTGATGGTCCGGCAGGAGGAATCGGTCACCACACCCGAGGCCACGGTCATCCTGGACCACCGGTATGTGGCCCATTCCTCTGGGTACGGCCCGGTGTTCGGCAGCGCTGGCGACGACGGGAGCGACCTCGTCACCAGTGACACGTTTGAATGGGCCGTCACGGCCGCGATGTCCGTGGGCGCCCACCTCGCCGAGCTCAATTACTCGCTGCGGTTCCTGGACGCGTCGGGAGAGCCTGCCTTCCACCGTTCGTCCTCGGCCCCGGAGCCCGACAACGAGGAGTACAGCGGCGCGGCCGGCCTGCAGTCCATCGCCGAAAGCCTCGCCGCCATCCAGCTGACGGGCCCGCACCATGCCCGCAGGGAACACGACGCCGCCCGCCGCGACCACGCCGGGGGCACCGATCCGGCCCAGTCCGTCTTTGACGACCGGCTCATGGACAAACTCGCGGCCCACCGGATGCGCGGCCCGGCCCTGGCGCTCCTCGGGAAAATTTCGCTGGCGGAGGCGCGTGCCCTCGCCCCCGCGGCCGGCTACGCTGCCAACGCGTTTGCCGTGGTGATTACGGACAAACCGGCGGAGTGCCACGACGTGCTCGAGGCGCTGCGCCTGGGCGGCTGGCGCGCTGTTGCCGTCGAGGCGTCCACCTCACTGCCCGCCGCGTGGATGTATTTCGACGAGGGCGACGCCGCCATGTGGACGGCAGCGGCGGACGTCCGGCGCGGGGCGGAGGTGGGGCGATGACACTGACGTCCCACCGGCCGGCGGAGGCCCAGCCGCAGCCCGCTCCGGGCTCCCCCGGCGGCGGAAGGTTCGGGGCCGGCGCTTTTCCGTGGGTCATGTCCGGCGCAGTGGCGGTGTCCGTCCTGGGGGCATCGCTCTCCCTCAACGGGGTCCTCCGGGGCTGGGCGTGGTTCCTGCCTGTCGTGACCGTGGTGGTGGTGGTCTCGCTGGCCATGGCGTTGCTGCGCACGTTCCGTGCCCCGCCCTTGCTGGTGGCCGCCGGAGGCCTGGTGGCGCTGGCCTTCATCCTCACGTTCACGTTCTTCCGGCGCGACAGCATCGCCGGCTTCCTCCCCTCGCAGGCCACCCTCGACGCGCTGGGCAGGCACCTGCGCCGGGCCAGCGAAACGGTGCTGGCCGAGAGCTCGCCGGTGGCACCCAACGCCGGGATCGTCCTGGTGGCGTGCGCTGCGCTGGGACTCGTCCTCATCCTCGTGGATGCGCTGGCACTCCCGCTGGGCATGCCTGCCACGAGCGGACTGGGACTGCTGGCGGTGCTGGTTGTGCCGGCCATGATCAAGCCGCAGAGCGTTGGATGGCTGGGATTCGTGGTCACGGCAGCCGGCTACCTGATGATCCTCGCGGGCAGCCAATGGTTCGCACCCGACGCCCGGACCCAGGCGGACACTGCCCGCAACCCCGGCCAGATCAGGCGGGCCGCCCTGACCGGAGCGGTGGCGCTGGTGGTCACGCTTCTGCTGCAGCTGGTGGTTCCCGGCTTCGACCAGGGCGCGTTCCCCCAGGGCTCACGATTCAACCCCTGGGGTACGGCCACAGGCCTGAACCCCATGATCAGCCTGGGCAACAGCCTGCGCACCCCGACGGGCGAGGGCCGGATCACCTACGCCACGAATGCCACCACGCCGCTTTACCTGCGCTCGGTCACGGTGGACCGCTTCGACGGTGAATCCTGGTCCCCGGACGACCGCAACACCAGCCGCCGGGCAGGCACCGGACGGATGGACGTCGGCCACGAGATCCTGGCGCCCGAACAAATACGGCAGGTGACCGTGGTCAACACCGGCGACTTCACCAGCCCCTACCTTCCCGTCCCGTACGCCCCCGAATCCGTCAACGGCCTGACCGGTCGGTGGAGCTGGGACCCGGCCACCCTGAGCATCAAGGGCACCGACACCAACTCGCGGGAACAGCAATACCTGGTGCAGTCCTCGGTGCCGAAACTGACCACCGAGCTGCTGGACGCATCATCCGCCCCCGTCCGGGGCGTGCCTGAAGAGTTCATCCGGCCGCCGTCGAATGTTCCGGACATCGTCCGGACCACCGCGGAGTCCGTCACCGCCAACGGCCGGACGGCCTATGCCAAGGCGATGGCCATCCAGCGGTTCCTCCGCGGCCCCGACTTCACGTATTCCCTGGAGTCACCTGTCCAGAACGGGTATGACGGCAACGGGTTGTCAGTCCTGGCGGACTTCCTGACCCAGAAGAGCGGCTACTGCATCCACTTTGCCTCGGCCATGGCGGTCATGGCCCGGCTTGAAGGCATACCCAGCAGGATCGCCGTGGGCTACGCGCCGGGCCGACTGACCGGAGCCACGGTGTCCGTGGCCGGCCAGGGTGCGCTCCCGGAGTTCGAAGTCGACGCCCGTGACGCGCATGCCTGGCCGGAGCTGTACTTCCAGGGCCTCGGCTGGGTTCCGTTCGAGCCCACCCCTTCGCGGGGCGTGGTGCCGCCCTACGCGCAGGACTCCTCGGCGTCCGGCGGGGCCAGCACCAACGAACAGAACAATGACGGCCTGGTGCCGAGCGGCGGCACCACGGCACCGTCGGCGCCGGTGCCGGCACCGCTCCCTGTTCCGGGGACGGGAACGGCCGACGGCGGGAACCAGCTGGTGCCCGTGCTCTACACCGCCGCCGGGGTACTGCTGCTGGTCCTCCTGGCCGCCTCACCCCGCCTGGTGCGCGGAGGCCTCCGGGCGAGGCGCCTCAGGGGAACGGGCAGCGGCAGGAACCGGCTGGCGGAGCCTCCGCTCGTCTGGTCCGAACTCCAGGACCTGGCCACGGACTACGGCGTGCGCCCGCAGCCGAGCGAGACGCCGAGGACGTTCTCGGCCCGGCTGCGCGGCTCCCTGGCCATGCGGCCGCGGACCGGTTCAGGTCCGGGCACCGGGCACGATGCCCGGACCATGCACTCCGTGACAGCCCTGACCGATGCCTACGAGCGGCACCGGTACGGCCCGCCCGCCGGCCAGGAGTCCGCGCGCCGCGGGCTTCCGGAGGAGGCCGCCGTCGAGCACATCAGCCAGGTGCGGCAGGCGCTGCGCCGCAACGCCGGCGTCGTCGGCCGGCTTCGCGCTGACTGGCTGCCGCCGTCGGTTCTCTCCCGCTGGGGCTCCGTGGCCGGACGGCCCGTCCGCGCACTGGGCCGTGCGGCATTCCGGATGGGACGCACTGCCTCGGCCCTGTGGCGCAGGACCCGCAGCGGCCTCCGGCGCCTGCGGGAGGGCTGACCGGACGCACCGGGTCCCGAAGCGCATTCCCGACGTTTGACATGTGACCGCCGCCACCTTATCTTTGAGTAACGGAAAGCGCATTCCAAGCGGCGGCCAATCCGGAATCCAATAGTGGGCAGTCATCAGAAGTCCCCGGACCGCAGTAGCCCTGGCGGCGCGAGGTGCGACCTTCCCGCAGGATCCAATACCCGAGGACGGGCACATCCGGCGGGGCAGAAGATTTGTCCAAAGGAGGACGATATGAAGAGCGACACACGCAAGCTGCGGACGTCGACTGAATCGATTCAGAATGGCACGCGCCGGACGAGCAGCACCCGGAAAGCTGCCGCCAGCGGCTGGGTGGGCAGCGCCCTTGAGTACTACGACTGGTTCATCTACGCCCAGGCCGCAGCTCTGGTCTTCCCCACGGTGTTCTTCCCGGGCGGAAACCCGACCGTTGCACTGATCGCGTCGCTCGGCACCTATGCGGTGGGATATGTCGCCCGCCCGATCGGGGCATTCGTCCTCGGCCAGTGGGGTGACAAGCACGGCCGGAAGAACGTCCTGGTCCTGGCCATGCTGCTGATGGGTGTGTCAACCTTCGCGGTGGCCCTGCTTCCCACCTACAACCAGGTGGGCATCCTGGCCCCGGCCCTGCTGCTGGTCCTTCGCCTCGTCCAGGGCTTCGCCGTGGCCGGGGAGCTGAGCGGGGCCAGCGCCATGATTGTGGAGCACGCCCCCTTCGGACGCCGCGGCTTCTATGCCAGCTTCGCCCTGCAGGGCACCCAGGCCGGGCAGATCATCGCCGCCGCCGTCTTCCTCCCGCTCTCGGCGGTGCTGTCCGCTGACGACTTCCATGCCTGGGGCTGGCGGGTCCCGTTCCTCCTCAGCGCCCTGGTGGTGTTTGCCGGCTACATGATCCGGCGCCGGGTTGAAGAGACGCCCGTCTTTGTCGAGGAGAAGGCGCACCGCGATGTTCCCAAGATGCCGGTGGTGCAGGTACTGCGCGAAAGCGGTCTGAACGTGGTGCGGGCAGTCTGCATGACCCTGGTCAATGTTGTGGGTGTGACCGTAGCGGTATTCGGCGCGGCCTACGCCACGCAGCCCGGGTACGGCATCGGCATGAGCACCACCGTCTATCTTTGGATCCCGGTGCTGGCCAACGTCATCGCGCTGGCCCTGATCCCCTGGTTCGGCGACCTCTCGGACCGGTTCGGCCGGCGGCCCCTGATGATCGTCGGTTCGCTCGGCTCCGGCGCGCTGGCCTACGGGTACCTCTACGCGGTCAGCCAGAACAACGTGCCGCTGACCATCGTTCTCGCGATCCTCATGTGGGGCACGCTCTACCAGGTCTGGAACGCCACCTTCGCGAGCTTCTTCCAGGAACTGTTCCCCTCCCGCACCCGCGTTACGGGTTTCGCCATCTCCCAGAACATCGGGCTCCTGATTACGTCCTTCCTGCCCAGCCTCTTCGCGGTGGTCGCTCCCCCGGGCTCGGCCAACGTTCCGCTCACCGTCGGGTCCATCTGCTTCGGCATCACGGTGGTCGGGGCGATAGCGGCCTGGTCCGCCAGGGAGACCCACCGGATTCCGCTCAGCGAGCTGGGATCGCCGGACGCCACCCCGGTTTCCCGCGAGGAATACGCGACCATCCGGGCCGCGGCCCGCTAACCCCGGCGTCAACTCCCGTCACGCTTAAACGCACTGGCCCGCAGGATTCCTGCGGGCCAGTGCGTTTACTCGTTGGTCCGGCGTGTGGCTGGTTAGCCGGCGTAGGGGTCGGCGATGCCGATGTACTGGGTGTAGAGGTATTCCTCGATGCCTTCGAGGCCGCCTTCACGGCCCAGACCTGACTGCTTGACGCCGCCGAACGGTGCGGCGGCGTTGGAGACGACGCCGGCGTTCAGGCCGAGCATGCCGGTCTCGAGCCGCTCGCCCATCCG